>JALWTZ010000358.1 GCA_026993285.1 Lysobacterales bacterium
GAAGACCAAGCGCCATTATCGACTGGGAGATGTCGGATTCGCGCGGCCTGCCGCTGCTCGATATTCTGCTCCTGGTAACGGATATCAGTGCCAGGGAGCAGGGCCTGAAACTGCCCCAGGTCTTCCTGCAAGAGGTGCTGCCAGGACGGTTGCGTCCCTTTCTCGATCGGCTGGTGGGACAGGCCCGCCGGCAGCTCGGAATCGCGTCCGCTCTCCAGCCGGGGCTGGGCATGATGTTCTGGATCCAGTATCTCAACAGGCAACTCGAATGGCCGTACCGGGCCCATCACGAAATTGCGGCAGCCTGGGTCAGCGAACCCTTGCGGCGCATGGCGGAGATGGCGCATGTCGACTGATCGATTGCAACGAACCTTCCGGGAACGGCGGCCATGAGCGCTCAGGGTACGGGCCTGATCCGTCATACGACCCTGTACTGGATTGGCAATGCGCTGAACCGGCTCGGGGCATTCGTCCTGTTGCCTGTCTACACGACCTTCCTGTCAGTAGAGGAATACGGTGCACTGGAGCTGCTGTACAGCACGAACGCCATTCTGGCGGTGGTGCTGGGCGCGGGTTTGTCCCACGCCACGCTGCGGTTCTATTTTGAATACGATGAGGTGAGTGAAAGAAATTCAGTCATAACCACCAATCTCCTGGTGACCCTGCTGTCCGGTATTGCCGGCGCCTCGTTGGTGATTCTGTACAGTGAGCAGATCTCCGTGCTCATATTCGGGCACGAGGAGTACAGCCTGGCAATCGATATTCTCGCGGTCATTACCGTGCTGGAGCTCATGTCGGAGATCGGGTTCGCCTATCTTCGGGCACGGGAAATGTCGGTGTCGTATGTCGTCATCGCGTTTTGCAAGCTGTTGGTCCAGGTGCCCGTCACCTACTACATGCTGGCCTTGAAGCAAGGCGGCATCGTCGGTGTGCTGGAGGCAAATTTCGTCAGCGTCGTGGCGGCATGGCTCATCCTCATGGGTATCGTCTATCGTTACTGCGGTGTGCGAATCAACAGCCGTGTCGTCAAACCGATTCTTCGGTACAGCATCCCTTTCGCAGGCAGTTCGGTGATCTGGGCCATTGCCGGCAACGCTGATCGCTATATCCTGAATGCTTTCGTTTCCCTCGAGGCGGTGGGCATCTATGGCCTGGCGATGAAATTCGCTTCGATTCTGGCATTTTTCGTCGTCGAGCCGTTCAAGCGCAGTTTCGGGGCCTATCGTTTTTCGGTCATGAAACAGGACAATGCGGCCGAGATTCAGGCCAACATCACCCATTACTTCTTCATCGTCATGAGTTTCATGGCGTTCGGTATTGCCATTTTCACACCTGAAGTCCTGAAGCTGGTCTCCCAGCCCCAGTACTGGTCGGCCAGCGATATCGTGCCCCTGCTGCTTCTGGGCATGGTCGTCGAGGGTCTTCTCTATTGTTATCAGACGGGAATACTCTATAGCAAGGCAACGAGGCATATATTCAATATTTCAGTGGTTGCCTTCTTCATGACCATCGGATTTGCGCTGGTCCTGGTCCGCATGTTTGGCATCTGGGGTGCGTCCTGGAGTTTCGTCCTGACCTCACTGATCGTTGCGTTGCTGACCTTGCGGGTGTCGCAGAAGCTGTACCCGGTGGCATACAAGCACAAGAGGGACTTGCTCGTAATCGGCGTATGCTGCCTGTTCTATTTTCTCCAGTACTATCTGCTGCAGGGCGGTCTGCTCGTCCAGATCACCATAAAGCTGGTCGTTGCGGCGGCCCTGTTTGCCGTGCTGGTCATGATAGACGACGATGCGCGGTATATGTATGACACCATGCGCAAGTATGGTTTGAAAAAGCTGTCCCGCGCATGACGCAGATCTGTACATGCTTTCCGGAAGGGATCGCGGGCTGCAGCGACGGGGGTGTGCGCGCATGGGCATCCTGATCGTCATGCTCTACATGGTCAGCCTGTATGTCAGGCCGCAGGATTGGGTGCCGTTCTTCCTGGACTGGCCGACCAACGATATCCTCATTCCCATCGGCCTTGTTACCGGCTATATGGCCTATGCCAGGGACCGGCAGAACTTCAGGATTCCACAGCTCAAGCTGTTTGCCTTCTATCTGGTCATCATATTCGTCTCGACCCTGCTGGCGACGGATGGCAGTACCGCGCTGGAGCAGTTTATTCTGTTTACCAAGCGCGTGCTCGTATTCATCATGGTGCTGTTCAATGTCAACAGCCTGGGTCGCCTGAACGCAACCATTGGCTGGACCTTGCTGTTGTCGCTGTTTCTGGCCTACCAGGCCTATCTCCAGGGAACCGTTGGTCACAGCTGGGGCGGCATGACGCCCTATCCGGGTTATTCGGAGATTCGCGTCAGGTGGTACGGAGATTGGGACGGGCCCAATGTGTACGGCATTCTGTTCGTGATCGCCACGGCGATGTCGATGGAGCTCATCTTCGGCAAGCATGCCTTCATGTCGAGATTGTCGGGCGTGGGGCTGAGCCTCGCCTACCTGACGGCCATATTCTTCACCAACTCTCGCGGCGCGGTACTGGCGGTCGCCTGCGCCATACTCTTTTATTTCAAGGACAGGTTCAAGAACGTCATCGCCTGGAGCATCGGTGGGCTGGCCGTCTTTCTGCTGTTCACGCTGGGCCCGTCTAGGCTCCAGCAAGTCAGTTCGGGCGAGTCTTCGGCGCATGAGAGAACATGGTTGTGGGAGCAGGGGCTGGGCATGTTGAAGGAACATCCGCTGCTCGGCGTCGGTCGCGGGGAATTCATACACAATGTCGATCTGGGACTCATTGCGCATAACAACTTTGTCCAGAACTTTGCGGAAACCGGCCTGCTGGGTTTCTTCTGTTTCGTGGCCATACTTTGGTTCACATTCAAGGGTAATCTTCTCGTCTCCGAATCGGAGGACATCGTCGGCAGTCGCTACTCGTCCAGGGGACGCATGATGAATGCAGCCCTGGTGGGCTACGCGGCGGCCACTTTCTTCGTGGTGATGGAGCTGGACCTGTTCTACTTCGTGCTGGGCCTCTCCAGCGCGACCTATGTCGTCACGGCGCGGGAGAACCCGTCGCTGCCCAGACTCGAGTTCACGCGCAGGGACCTCTATATCATCCTTGGTGCGATGGTTGGCATCATATTCAGGGTCTGGCTGGCGGCGGTCAAGGAAATACTCTAGATGGCTGCGCCTGACCGCAAGACGATCCTGTTCGTCAACCATTCGCTGGCCATGGGCGGCATCGAGCGCATGATTTGCGACTTTGCCGAGAGCCTGCCCAAAGACGAGTACGATGTTCATGCCGCGGTGTTCGAGGCCGGCGGCGTGCTCGAGCAGCGTCTGGAGGCGGCGGGCATAGCCGTGTATCACCTGGACAAGAAGGAAGGGCTGGATTACGGGCTGGTACGCAGGCTGGCTGCCCTGAGCAGGATGATCGGTGCCGACGTGATCCACAGCAACAATTACTCCGCCTGGCTGTATTCGGTGCTGGCGACCCGTCTGGGGGGCGCCGGGGTATGTGTGCATAC
>JALWTZ010000359.1 GCA_026993285.1 Lysobacterales bacterium
GCCCTGATGCAGACAGAGGCCCCGTTTGCCCTTGCAGGGTCTGCTCCAACTCTCCCCGGAGCAGACCCTTTTTTCTGCTTTGGCGTATGATGGCCCCATGTGGCTTTATTCCCTGGGGTGGCTGATCAGCCTGATGACGCTGGTCCACCTGTTCTACACCCGCCGCCCGGCCCAGAGCCTGATCATCTGGGTGCTGGTGATACTTCTGTTGCCGCTGGCAGGCCCCTTGCTGTACCTGTTGTTCGGTTCGCGCAAGGTGTTTGCCCGCCGGGCCAAGCCACAGCTGAGTTACGCCGAACGCCAGCCGGAAGCACCGTCGCACCCGCTGCAGGTGCAGTTGCAGCGGGTCTTGCTGGCCAACGGCATTCCCCCGGCCAGTGGCGGGCACCGGATCGAAAGTAGTTTCTCACCCGGCCAGGCCCGCAGCTGGCTGATGCAGGCGGTGGAACAGGCCCGGGAAAGCATTTTGCTGGAAAGCTATATCTTCGAGCCGGATGAAACCGGGCGCTTGCTGCTGGAAAAACTGACGGAAAAGGCCCACCAGGGTGTGGCGGTGTATCTGCTGCTGGATACCGTGGGCAGCTTCTCGGCCTGGCGCAGGCCCGGTTTGTTTCGGGCGCTGCGCGCAGCCGGCGGGCGGGTGGCTTTCTTTCAGCCGCCGGCCAGCCTGTGGCAGAGCCGCTTCAACTTGCGCAACCACCGCAAGATCTACCTCTTTGACCAGCAGCTATTGCTCAGTGGCGGCATCAATCTGGCTGGGGAATATCTCAACCCGGAGCGGGACGACCACTGGGTGGATCTGACCTTCCGCAGCCAGGGGCCCATGGTGGATCAATACCTGGAAACCTTCTTGCAGGACTGGCACTACACCACCGGCGAGCGCTTGCAGCTGCCCTCCAGAAGCCAGGCCGTGGCCGGTGGGGAGCTGGCCCAGGCCGTGCCTTCCGGGCCGGATACCGAACAGGACAACCTGCGGGAAACCCTGCTGCTGGCCATCCACCGTGCCGAGCATTGCATCGAGCTGGTGACTCCCTATTTCATTCCCGACCATCCCCTGCTGGAAGCCCTGCTGACCGCCTGCAAGCGTGGCGTGCGCGTGCGCCTGCTGACCCCGGAGCAGACCGACCACTGGCTCTCCAGCATGGCCCGCCTGCCGGGGATGCGCGAGCTGCGGGAAGCCGGCGCGGAGATTCGGCTCTACCGCCCCACCATGCTGCACGCCAAGCTGGTGCTGATCGACCACCAGTTTGTGCTCATGGGATCGGCCAACCTGGATTATCGTTCCCTGCTGATCAACCACGAGATCGTCAGCTATTGCTATGGCGCAACCCTGTGCCGCCACCTGCACCGGCAGATCGGCGCCCTGCATGAGGAGACCCGAAGCTGGCAACCGCCCACCGGCCGGCTGCAACAGATGTGGGAGAATGTATTCCGGGTGCTGACGCCCTTGCTGTAGCCCCGCGCCCCTTCAGCCGGCCTGTACCTGCCGGCGGGAGAAGATCCAGCTGCCCAGGCTCAGGCCGACTATGCCCAAAGCCAGCAGCAAACCGGCCCAGGGCAGTACCTCCGCCAGGCTGAACTGCCGCCACAGGGCGCCCTCGAAGGCCATGACCATCCATTTCACCGGGCTGAACTGCCCCAGGGCGGCCATCCAGGGCGGCATGGCCATCAGCGGTATCATGCCGCCGCCGGTCATGGCCAGAATGACCATCACCGCCCAGCTCAGGCCGGAGGCGCTGCGTTCGCTTTTGCCCAGCACCGAAAGCAGCATCATCAGCCCGGTAAAGCCGAAGGCGGCGGAGAACAGGGCCAGCAGCAGTACCAGCGGGTCGTGAACGCGAATGCCGAAGGCCAGCATGCCGATGAGCAGCAACAGCAGCAGCACCAGCATCAGGGTGAGCATGCAGGCCAGGGCCTTGCCGCCCAGCACATCCCGGCGGCGGACCGGCATCACCAGCAGCCGGGCCAGCGTACCCTGGTTGAGTTCGGTCACCAGCCCCAGGGCGAAGGTGGAAATCACCCCCAGTATGGCCCAGACCATGCCCTGGGGAAAGGAAACGGCGTAAGCATTCCCTGGTCCCTTGCGCACGGTGGGCAGGTCGATCAGCTTCACTTTCAGCGGCTGGAAGGTGAATGCGTTTTCATCGGCAGTGTCCGCTTTGGTGTTGTTCGCCTGATCGGCCGCCAGTTTGTCCAGGTTTTTCTCCAGATCTTCCAGCAGCTGGATCACCGCCGGGTCGGGTTGCTCCGCTGCCGGCAGCTGGCGGATGGTCTCCAGGCTGCGCCGAACCTGCTTTTGCATCTGTTCCTGGTTGCCAAAAGCCTGTTGCATATCCTCGGCACCCCGGGCCATCAGCAGGCCCTGCAGCCAGCCGGCCAGGCCCTTGCGGGTGGGGTCGATGGCCAGTTCCACCTGGGGAATGTCCGGGTCGAAGATCTGCTCCTGGGCCTGGCCAAAACCCTTGGGCAGAATCAGCGCGGCACGCCAGCGGCCCTTGCGCACGCCTTGCAGCGCGGCCTCCCGTTCCATGGGTTTCAGTTTCAGGGCCGCATTTTCGCCCAGTTTGTCCAGCCAGGCCCGGGCGGCGGGGGTGGCATCCTCGTTGACCACGGCCACGGTGATTTGCAGCCCCTTGCTGTTGCCGGAGAAAGCGGTACCGAAAAATACCGCCATGATCAGCGGAAAGCCCAGGGCGAAAAACAACGCGCTGCGGTCGCGCCAGAGCAACAGCAGATCCTTGCGGGTGATCTGCCACCAGATGGCCAGGGCGGAAGGAAGACGGTTGGACGGGTGCATGTTCAATCCCTCAGTTGCTTGCCGGTCAGATGGAGGAAAACCTGTTCCAGGTTGGGTGGCTGGATCTGCAGCGGGTTGGTTTCCGGGTTGAAGGGTTGTTGCTGCAGCCAGGCGGCCGGGTTGTCGGTTTCGTCGTTGTGCCACTGGCCCTGGTGGTACCAGCGTACCTGATAGGGACCGCCGTGTTGTCGCAGCAGCTCGCTGAGCGTGCCCTCGGCCAGCAGCTGGCCTTGGTCCATGATGCCGATGCGGTCGGCCAGCCGTTCCACTTCTTCCATGTAGTGGGTGGTGTAGACAATGGCATGCCCGGCATCACGCAGTTGCTCGATGGCCTCCAGCAGTAGATTGCGTGATTGCGGGTCCACGCCCACGGTGGGCTCGTCCAGCAACAGTAGGGCCGGCTGGTGCAGCAGGGCCACGGCCAGGTTGAGCCGCCGCTTCATACCGCCCGAATACTGGCTGACGCGGTCATCGGCCCGGTCGGACAGATGGGTCAGTTCCAGTACCCGTTCCACGGCCTCGGCCAGCGCCTGGCCGGAGAGACCGAACAGCTGGCCGAAAAAGCGCAGGTTTTCCCGCGCGGTCAGGGCGTTGTACAGGGCCAGGGCCTGGGGCGCCAGGCCCAGCTGGAAACGGGCCTGCGGGTCGGTGGGGGCCAGCCGGTCCAGCAGGAGAATGCGGCCCTGATCCGGGGCCAGCAG
>JALWTZ010000360.1 GCA_026993285.1 Lysobacterales bacterium
GGTCATGCAGGGAGCGGCGCTGCTCCAGCGGATAGCGCACCATGACCTTGATTTCATCCTTGCCACGCTGGATGCGTTGCGCTTCGGCACCATAGAAGGCCTGACGCACCTGCCGGCCCAGCAGGGCCTGGTTCAGGCCCAGTGCCTCGCCGGCCGGCAGGATGTGCAGCTTGATTTCCTGATTGCCGCTCTGGAAACTGTTTTCCACATCGAAGGTGCCTTCGTAAGCGGCGATTTTTTGTTGTAATGTCCGGGCAGCCTGTTCCAGTGCCCGGTAATCGGTACCGGTCAGGCGGAAAGCCACGGGCTGCCCGCCTCCTGCCTTGGTGGCCCCGTGAATACGCAGTTCGCGTACGGCGGGAATATCACCCACCCGTGCGCGCCAGCGGCGGATCAGCTCATGGGTGTCGATGCTGCGCTGTTCCGCCTTGGTCAGTTCCACCACCATCTGCCCGCTGGTTTCACTCTGGGTCCACATCAGGGCATATTTCACCGGGTTGGGTTCATCCGGGTGTGCCTGCAGGTGTTCCCGAGCAACCGCTTGCAGTGCCTGTTCCACCTGCAGCAGGCGCCGATTGGTGGTCTGTGCCGGCGTGCCGTCTTCCAGGACCAGATTGACCATGACGAAATCGCTGGGCACATTGGGGAAGAAAACGAAACGGGGCACGCCGTAGCCCATCAACCCGGCTACCAGAAACAGGCCGGAGACAAAGATGGCCAGTGTGGTATAACGCCACTCCAGCGCCGTCTCCAGCAGCCGCCGGTAAGGCCCGGCGGCGAAACGCTCCATGCCGTCGGCGAAGAAACGCTGGAAGCGCACCAGCTTGCGCATCCGCGGGCCATGCTGGTCGCGGGGTTTGAGGCGCATGTGCGCCAGGTGCGCGGGCAGGATCAGCTTGGATTCGATCAGGGAGAACAACAGGCTGATGATCACCACCATGCCGATGGTCAACCAGAACTTTCCGGCCGTGCCGCCCACCATCAGCATGGGCATGAAGGCGGCCATGGTGGTGAGCACGCCAAAGGTGGCGGGCATGGCCACTTTCTGCGCCCCACGGATGACATGGGCGGTGGTGTGGCCATATTGCTGGATTTCACTGTAAACACTCTCGCCGATGACAATGGCATCGTCCACCAGAATGCCCAGCACCAGAATAAAACCGAACAGGCTGAGCAGGTTGATGGTGAGGTTGCCAAACAGATCGGTGGGCATCAGCCAGACCGTGCCCAGAAAACTCAAAGGGATGCCCATGATGACCCACAACGCCACCTTGAAGCGCAGGAACAGGGTCAGCAGCAGAAAGACCAGCAGGGCGCCGGTAAGCAGGTTGCGGAACATCATGTCCTGCCGGTCCTTGAGGTAGAAGGCGGAATTGCCCCAGGCGGCCAGATGCAGCTTGCCCGGCAGTACTTTCTGCGCCACATAGGCTTCCACCTGGTCGGCGATGTGGATGTCGTTCTGTTCGCCCACGGACTTGACACTGATGCTGATGGCCGGCTGGTCATTGAATCGGGCAATGCCGTCCCATTCGACAAACCCATCACGCACATCCGCCACATCTTCCAGCCGCAGGGTGGTGCCATCCGGGCGCGTGCGCACGGGGATGCTGCGGAAATCCTCGCCGGTATAGGCCTGCCCCTTGGTGCGCAGCAGAATGTTGCCGCCTTCCGTGCGCAAGGTGCCGCCGGGCATATCCAGGGAATGGTTGCGTACGGCCTGGGCCAGCTCGTCGAAGGTCAAGCCGTATTTCTGCAGGCGGAATTCATCCACGGCGATGGTGATTTCATAGTCACGCCCACCCTGGACTTCCGCCAGGCTGACCTCGGGCAGCTGCACCAGTTCGTCACGCACTTGCTGGGCCCAGGTTTTCAGCGTGCGTTCGTCCACATCACCGTAGACCGATACCCAGATCACCGGGTTTTCAATCTGCTGGCGGGCGATGACAGGCCGTTCGGTTTCTTCCGGGAAGGTGGCGATGGCATCCACCCGCAGTTTGACATCATTCAGCAGGGTGGCCAGGTCGTAGCCACTGTCGATTTCAACCTGTACCCGCCCCAGGCCCTCGCTGGCGAAGGCGGTGAGTTCCTTGATGCCTTCCAGCCCCTCCAGGGCTTCCTCGATCTTGACCACCACCGATTCTTCCACTTCCTCCGGGGCCGCGCCGGGGTAGGGCACGCTGATGGTCAGGGTGTTGGGCGTGATCTCCGGAAAGGTTTTTTTCTTGATGTTGAACCAGCCCAGCAATCCACTGATGATGATCAGCACCATCAGCAGATTGGCGGCCACCGGGTTGTGAACAAACCAGGCGATGATGCCCCTGTTTTCATTCATGGGGCTTGCTCCGCCGGCGGGAGGGTATTGTCGATAGTCGGGGAAGGCGCACCGGTTTTGCGGGCTTCCTGCAGTTGCATGCCTTCCACGGCATTGGGGATCGGGGTCAGCACCACACGCTCGCCAGCCCGTATGCCTTGATCCACCAGAATCCGGTCACCGTATTCGGCAATCACATGTGCGCTGCGGATATGCAGGACCATGGCTTCATCGGCCAGGTGGATTTGCCCCTGTACATTGCGTACATGCCGTGGCAGCTCATAGGTGTTGGCAAAGATACGGCCCGGCAGGCGTGCATGGACAAAGCTGCCGAAACGCAGCAGGGGTGTGCCGCCTTCTTCCCGCCGGGCATCGTCCTGCCGCAGATAGGGGTCGAGCAGGCGGGCCACGGCATAGACGGTACGCGTATTGTCATCGGCCACGGCTTCGGTTCGTTGCAGCACGGCCTCGCGCTGCAACAGCCGTTCTCCCACCTGCTGCTGCAGAATGACCGGAATGGGCTGTTGAGCCTGATCCTTTTCCAAAGGCAGCATGGCCAGCTCCGCTTCCGTCAGCGGCAGGCGGATTTCCGCCACATCGGTGGCGGCGATACTGCCCAGGGTGGTGCCGATGCTGACAAACTGGCCCACATCCACATTTTTCTGCAACACCAGCCCGTCGTAGGGCGCGCGGATGAAACTGCGTTCCAGATTGGCCTGCGCCTGGGCCAGATCCGCCTCGGCGGCCTTGACCGCGGCACGGGCTTCATCCACATAGGGCTGGCGCAATACCAACGGGCTGGGCTTGCCCTTGCCACCGGCTTTCCAGTCCTTGCGCGCCTGCTCGGCCTTGGCCAGCTCGGCGGCCAGCTGTGCCTTGCGGCTGGCCAGACTGGCCTCGGCACGGGTCAGGGCTACCTGGAGATCCGTGGGGTCGAGCCGCAGCAGTACTTCGCCCTGATGGAAAAAACCACCACGCAGAAAATGGGGCGAGGTTTCGATCACCGTGCCACTGACCCGCGCGGTCAGGCTGGACTGCCGCAGTGGACTGACGGCGCCCTGGCTTTCCAGCCAGACCTGGTGCTCACCCGGTTGGGCCACCAGGGTTTCCACCAGTACGGGTTTGGGCTGGTGCGGCTTTTTCTCCGGTTTCGGGCGCATGGAAATCAGAACGAGCATCAGCG
>JALWTZ010000361.1 GCA_026993285.1 Lysobacterales bacterium
TCGAGCGCTATGGCCAGACCGTGGCCGCCCAGCGCCTGGTGCTGCGTGGGCTGCATCCACAACTGATCCAGCCCCTGCGGGTGGAACTGCGCGACCAGGCCCCCAAGGGCGCGGATGCCGCCCGCCTACTGGCCATGCTGCCCTATTTCTTCATCATGGCCGTGTTCGTCGGGGGCATGCATGTGGCCATGGACGCCACCGCCGGTGAACGCGAGCGCAACTCCCTGGAACCCCTGTTCACCCTGCCGGTGCCCCGCTGGGCGCTGATGCTGGGCAAGATACTGGCCGCCAGCCAGTTCGCCCTGTTCTCGCTGCTGCTCAACATGCTGGCCTTCTGGATCTCCCTGCGCTTCATCCCCCTGGAAGCCATGGACCTGAAACTGGCCTGGACCCCAACCGGAGCCGCCATGATCCTGCTGGCCATGCTGCCCATGCCGCTGTTGGCCTCCAGCCTTCAAACCCTGATCGCCGCCCAGGCCAAGAGCTTTCGCGAGGCGCAGACCTACGTCAGCCTGCTCATGTTCCTGCCCATCGTGCCCAGCCTGATCCTGATGATCGCCCCGGTAGACAGTGCCGACTGGATGTACTGGGTACCCATCCTCGGGCAAAACCTCATCATCAACGAAGCCGTGCGCGGCGAAACCATCACCCTGCCGCACCTGTTCAGCGCCGTGCTGGGCAGCCTGTTGGCCGCCATGCTGGCGGCGGGGGTGGCGGCGGGGGTGTATACCCGTGAGAAACTAGCCTTAGCTTCCTGAAGGGGCTTGTTTTGCGCAATACGGCGTTGGAGGGGCTGCATTCGTCGGTCACGTACTGATTTGTACGCTCCCTCCTCATTTAGCCCCTCCGCCTTGTCTTGCGTAAAAACGCCGCCTTCAGGGTTTTGTGCGGCTTGTTTTCCGTATCTCTGCGTTGCACGGGTTGCCTCACTCGGTCACGTACTGGATGTACGCTCCCTCGCGATTCAACCCGTGCGCCTTGATCTACGAAAAACCGCTCATCCAAAATCTGTGCCAGTCGCCGGGGAATCTGAAAAGCTTGTTTCTGTCACACATCGTGACTGCCGCTGATGGCTTGAAGAACATCATTGGCTGAATCGGCCCCAGGCCTCCGGGCGCCGCTGCGGGTCGGGCAGGGCGGGGGCAATTCCCCCGGACGGGGAATTGAGTGCCGTTGAGGCAGGAGGCCGAATCGGCACGACCCCGGTCTGCACGACGGAAAGCAGCGGAAGCAAGCCCGGAAAGCCGAGTTTTTTGCGGCCCTTTTTTTGAAAAAAGGGCCTTGCGGGCCAGTACGGATGATTTTAGAAGCAACCCGGCGCAAAGGCCCGCAACAGGTTGCACCGGGTTTCTGATAGCCCTCCAGTTTGAAACGAAATGGCTAACCATGGCGCTACGCCCGGTCCGGCGTCCCTACCGGCCGTTCATCCCCGCTGCGTGCGTCCACTGGACGCACGGTCGGAGCTGAACCCTGCCGAAAAACCGCTCGCTCAAAACCACTGCTTGTAACTGGCTGCCGTAGGGCGGAATAGGCGAAGCCGTATTCCGCCATGGAATCTGAAATGGTCCCGGTGCAATACGCTGGCGCTATTGCACCCTACGATTTTGAGTGGCTTGTTTTCTGTATCTCTGCGTTGCGCGGGCTGCCGCACTCGGTCATGAACTGAATCGCAAGCTCTCGGTCCTTGGGCAGTGCGGCTTGGTGCCCTTATAAAAAAAAATAAATTGATGTAAATTTCGCCGGTTTCCAAATGTAAATATATGGCCGCATAGGAGGCTTTCTGATGTCACGATTCCTGTTCCTGTTTTGCCTGTTCTCCACCATTGCCGGGGCCGAGCCCTTTACCTACCAGGGCCAGCTCAGTGATGGTGGCAGCCTGGCCAATGGCGATTATGATTTCATCTTCAGGCTTTATGATGGCAGTGACCCCAACACTGCCACGCTGAAGGGCAGTGCGGTAACGGTGGATGATCTGCCGGTGAGCAACGGCGTGTTCACCGCCACCATAGACCCCGGCATGCTCTTTGACGGCATACCGCTGTGGCTGGAGGTGAGCGTGCGCCCCGGCAACAGCACGGGTAGTTACATGCCGCTATTGCCGCTGCAGTCCATTACCGCCGCGCCGGAAGCGCAGGTCAGTCTTTCGGTGGTGCAGAATGCCATCGGCAGCCTGGAAATCAGCAATGGCAGCATCACCAACGCTGACCTGGCCGATAGCAGTGTGACCACCGCGAAACTGGCCAACGGCAGCGTGGGCAACAGCCAACTGTCGGCCGACGCGGTGGACAGCGGCAAGATCGCTGATGGCACCGTTGCCAATGTGGACCTGGCCGGCAATATCAACCCGACCAAGATCAGTGGCACGGCCTGGACTTCCAGCAATGACGGCAGTGGCAGCGGCCTGGATGCCGACCGGCTGGACGGGCAGGACAGCTCCACCTTCTGGCAGACCGGCGGCAACGGCCCGGCGGCGGGGGCCTTTCTGGGCACCAATAACAGCGAGCCGCTGGAGTTTCGCGTCAATGGCAAGCGGGTGGGGGTGATTACGGATGCTGTGGATAGCGGCAACCATGCTCCCAATGTGCTGCTCGGTGCGGAGAACAACGGAATCAATGCGAATGCTGCCGGGGCTACTGTCAGCGGTGGGGGTGGCAATATCGCCAGTGGGAAATATGCCACCGTCAGCGGCGGGTCTTCCAATTCCGCGAGCTGGAATTATTCCACGGTTGGTGGTGGGGATTCCAATACTGCCAGCGCGTACAGAGCCACGGTTGGTGGCGGGTTTTCCAACAGAGCCAGTGGGTATAGAGCCACGGTCGGTGGTGGATCTTCCAACATCGCCAGTGGGTATAGTGCTACCGTGCCTGGTGGTTCAACCAACTCCGCAGGTGGCTCATACAGTCTGGCAGCTGGTTATAGAGCCAAGGTACGCGATAGTCATTCTTCCAGCATTTACTACAGCGGTGATTCCAACGGTGACGAAGGTACCTTTGTCTGGGCTGATTCCACCAGTACCGATTTCATCTCCACAGGTCCCAACCAGTTTCTGGTACGGGCCAATGGTGGCATGGGCGTGGGTACCAACAGTCCACAGGCGCAGTTCCATGTAAAAGATGCCATCAATGATTCCGCGAGCCTGGGCAACCATGTGGCCATTATTGAAAACAATGCCACATCCACCTCCGTTGGCCCGGATGTACTGGCCCTGAAAACATCGGCCACGGGAAGTGCGGTAGACGATTCCGTCAATTTCATTACCTTTTTTGATGGGAATGACAATGCGGTGGGCCGGATCGAAGGCAATGGTAGCAACGCAGGTGGGGTGGCTTATTTTACCAGTGGCGCCGACTTTGCCGAATACCTGCCCACGGAGGAAAGCGACCTGCAGCCCGGCGAGGTGGTGGGCCTGCACCGGGGCC
>JALWTZ010000362.1 GCA_026993285.1 Lysobacterales bacterium
CCGGAGTACCTTTTATCCGTTGAGCGATGGCCCTTCCACTCAGAGCCACCGGATCACTAGAACCTGCTTTCGCACCTGCTCGACTTGTCAGTCTCGCAGTCAAGCACCCTTCTACTCTTGCGCTCAGCGCACGATGTCCGACCGTGCTGAGGGTACCTTCGCGCTCCTCCGTTACTCTTTAGGAGGAGACCGCCCCAGTCAAACTACCCACCATACATTGTCCCCGGTTGGGTCTCAACCTGGGTTAGAACACCAACAATACCAGGGTGGTATTTCAAGGTCGGCTCCACCAAAACTGGCGTCTCGGCTTCTAAGCCTCCCACCTATCCTACACAAGTAGTGTCAGTGTTCAATGCAAAGCTGTAGTAAAGGTTCACGGGGTCTTTCCGTCTAGCCGCGGGTACACTGCATCTTCACAGCGAGTTCAATTTCACTGAGTCTCGGGTGGAGACAGTGTGGCCATCGTTACGCCATTCGTGCAGGTCGGAACTTACCCGACAAGGAATTTCGCTACCTTAGGACCGTTATAGTTACGGCCGCCGTTTACCGGGGCTTCGATCAGGAGCTTGCACCCCATCAATTAACCTTCCGGCACCGGGCAGGCGTCACACCCTATACGTCCTCTTTCGAGTTTGCAGAGTGCTGTGTTTTTAGTAAACAGTCGCAGCCACCTGGTCTCTGCGGCCCACTCGCGTGGGCGTACCTTCTCCCGAAGTTACGGTACCATTTTGCCTAGTTCCTTCACCCGAGTTCTCTCAAGCGCCTTAGAATTCTCATCCCGCCCACCTGTGTCGGTTTGGGGTACGGTCCACTTATACCTTTCGCTTAGAAGTTTTTCCTGGAAGCAGGGCATCACTCACTTCGCTCTTTAAAAGAGCTCCCCATCGTGCCTCAGCATTAGCTACCCGGATTTGCCTAAGTAGCCTGCCTAATCACTTAGACCTGGTCAACCAGCGCCAGGCTTGAGTTAGCCTTCTCCGTCACTCCATCGCAGTATAAGTAGGTACAGGAATATTAGCCTGTTTCCCATCGACTACGCCTTTCGGCCTCGCCTTAGGGGCCGACTCACCCTACGTCGATTAACGTTGCGTAGGAACCCTTGGGCTTTCGGCGAAGGGGCTTTTCACCCCTTTTATCGTTACTTATGTCAGCATTCGCACTTCTGATACCTCCAGAAGCCCTCGCAGGTCTTCCTTCTCAGGCTTACAGAACGCTCCTCTACCCCCGACAATTAAAATAATTGTCGGGCCGCAGCTTCGGTACTTTACTTAGCCCCGTTAAATCTTCGGCGCAGGCCGACTCGAACAGTGAGCTATTACGCTTTCTTTAAAGGGTGGCTGCTTCTAAGCCAACCTCCTGTCTGTCTTAGCCTTCCCACTTCCTTTCCCACTGAGTAAAGTTTGGGGACCTTAGCTGGCGGTCTGGGTTGTTTCCCTCTCCACGACGGACGTTAGCACCCGCCGTGTGTCTCCTGTGATTGCACTTGCCGGTATTCGGAGTTTGCAATGGGCTGGTAAGCCTTGACGGCCCCCGAGACCATAACAGTGCTCTACCCCCGGCAGTGATTCACAAGGCACTACCTAAATAGTTTTCGAGGAGAACCAGCTATCTCCGAGTTTGTTTAGCCTTTCACTCCTATCCACAGGTCATCCCCTCATTTTTCAACATAAGTGGGTTCGGTCCTCCAGTTGATGTTACTCAACCTTCAACCTGCCCATGGATAGATCACTCGGTTTCGGGTCTAATCCTTGCGACTTGCGCCCAGTTAAGACTCGGTTTCCCTACGCCTCCCCTATTCGGTTAAGCTCGCCACAAAAATTAAGTCGCTGACCCATTATACAAAAGGTACGCCGTCACCCGACCATCACAGTGCCCTGGCTCTTTAAGGGCTCGATCGGCTTGTTATTACCATCTCAACCCCCTTTTCAAGGCATTGTGATGGTCGGGCTCCGACTGCTTGTACGCATAGGGTTTCAGGTTCTATTTCACTCCCCTCGCCGGGGTTCTTTTCGCCTTTCCCTCACGGTACTGGTTCACTATCGGTCAGTAGAGAGTATTTAGCCTTGGAGGGTGGTCCCCCCATCTTCAAGCAGAATTCCTCGTGTTCCGCTCTACTCGATTTCACCTATAAGTCACTTTCGTGTACGAGGCTATCACTCTGTATCGCCAGACTTTCCAGACTGTTCCACTAGTTCCTTATAGGCTTAAGGGCTGCTCCCCGTTCGCTCGCCGCTACTTAGGGAATCTCGGTTGATTTCTTTTCCTCTGGGTACTTAGATGTTTCAGTTCTCCAGGTTCGCCCCCGACGATCACTCGCTTAAAAGATTTACACTTCTGTACGCTTGTATAAAGCAGCTCTCGCACTTCCATTGGCTTTGAGTTGTTTTTCTCTTGCTCTGGCTTGTGCTTCTTTAAGATAGGCTTCATAGTAAACAAGTTTCCAGGGAGCTCTTTGTTGGGTCCAGCTTTTGCCCTGTTGGTTGTGTTCTTTTATACGCCTTCTTAAATCTGCTGTATAACCAAGGTATCTTTGACCTTGTTTGTTTACTAGCAGGTATACATAGTACATAAGTTGTAACTCCTCTAAGCGAGTGATCGTCGGGTACCGCTTATAGCGGTGGGTTCTCCCATTCGGAAATCCCCGGATCAAAGCTTGTTGTCAGCTCCCCGAGGCTTATCGCAGACTTCCACGTCCTTCATCGCCTTCTACTGCCTAGGCATCCACCCTATGCGCTTAGTCGCTTAACTATACAACCCAAAGTAACTTTGAGCTTATAGCTTTCAACTACCTTTTGCGCTGACATGGTTCGCTTGAGTTTCGAACTTGTCTTTCAAAATAGGTTGCCCTATTCTGATGCAGTGTGTCTTTCCAATTTGTTAAAGAGCTTTTCAGCTTGCGCTGATATAAATAAACTTTTCTTACATAAGCTTATTTATAGCAGTAAGCTTGGTGGAGCTATGCGGGATCGAACCGCAGACCTCCTGCGTGCAAAGCAGGCGCTCTCCCAGCTGAGCTATAGCCCCATCATTCTTGGAGGCTCTTTCGCCTTCTGCCCTCTCCAGCCTTCCCAATGGTGGGTCTAGGTGGACTTGAACCACCGACCTCACCCTTATCAGGGGTGCGCTCTAACCAACTGAGCTATAGACCCGGCAGAGCCTTTGGTGCACTCTCTCAAGATGTCTTTATAGAAGCCATTGGCAGTAAGCACTTGCCTAAATCCATGCCGCTCTCTCTTAAAGGAGGTGATCCAGCCCCACCTTCCGGTAGAGCTACCTTGTTACGACTTCACCCCAGTCATGAATCACACCGTGGTGACCGCCCCCTGCAAGCAGTTAGACTAGCCACTTCTGGTGCAACCCACTCCCATGGTGTGACGGGCGGTGTGTACAAGGCCCGGGAACGTATTCA
>JALWTZ010000363.1 GCA_026993285.1 Lysobacterales bacterium
TCAGTGCTTCCGCCATCCATTGTGGATGGCTGATAAAGGGGGCATGGATGGCGCCTTCGCACAGCTGCACCCGGCCATCGGGGCACAGGCCGGCGGCAGCGGCCAGGGCCTGTGGATGAACCAGCCGGTCACGGGTGCCGCCCAGCCACAGGCTGGGTATTTCCAATGTGGCCAGTTGCGGGCGCAGATCGATGGTTTCCAGCCATTGTAGCCCGGTGGAAAGCCCCTGCATGGATGCCTGTGGCGCGCTCTCCAGCCAGGCTTGCATCTGCCTGACGAGGCTGCGGGCCTGCGGGCAACCCTGCACTTCCAGCAGAAGAAATTGCTGCAATAGCCTTTGACGATCTTCCCGCAGCTGGCGGGAAAACGCTTGAAACAGGGCCGGTTGCTTGCCCAGGGGCCAGTCCGGTCGCTGTACGAAACAGGGCGTGGCGGCCAGCATAATCAGCTGCTGCACCCGTTGCGGTGCCTGCAGGGCGGCTTCCAGCGCCACCAGCCCACCCATGGACCAGCCCAGCCAGCGGGCCTTCTCCGGCAGTTGTTGCAACAGGGCTTCGGCCACGCTGGCCGGTGTTTCCGGCAGGGGCAGGGCATGGCTGTGCCCGTGGCCGGGCAGATCCACCAGCCAGAGATCGTGTTCTTCCAGTTCGGGCAGCCAGCCCTGCCAGATACCAGCATGCATGGCCCAGCCGTGGATCAGTACCAGCGGCCGGCCCTGCGGGTTACCGGCACGGTGGATGGCCAGGCCGTTCATGCCGCCTCCCGCAGCTGGGCCAGGGCCTGCAGCAGTTGTTGCACATGCACGTCCGCATGGGCCGCGCTGAAGGTGAGGCGCAGCCGTGGCGTGGGGCTGGTGGGCGGGCGGATCACACCCACCATCAGACCCTGTTGCCGCAGCTGCGCACCCCAGCGCAGGGCCTGTTCATTGCTGGCCAGCGGCAGGATCTGGATGGGGCCTTGGCCCGGCAGCAGTTTCAGTCCCAAACTTTCGGCCCCCTGGCGAAAGCGTTCCACATGCGCTTGCAGGCGGGCGCGCGCTTCATCGGCCTGTTGCAGCATCACCACCGCCTGCAGCCCGGCCTGTGCCCAGGCCGGCGGGGTGGCGGTGGAATAGATCCAGGGCCGGGCGTGGTTTTGCAGGTGTTCGATCACCGCCCGTTCGCCCAGAATGGCCGCGCCACTCATGCCCATGGCCTTGCCGAAGGTGATCGTCAGCAGTGGCACCTGCCGCGCCGTCAGCCCGGCGGCGGCCACGCTGCCCCGGCCTTCGGCCCGCACGCCAAAACCGTGGGCATCGTCCACATGCAGCCAGCAGGCCTCCCGCCCGCACAGGGCGGCCAGGACCTGCAACGGGGCGGTATCACCGTCCATGCTGAACACGCCTTCGGTGGAAAGCAGCCAGGGCTGTTGCCGCTCCAGGCAATGGCGCGCATGGTTCACATCGTTGTGGCGGAAACGGCGCAGGCGGGCACCGGCCAGGCGGGCGCCATCGATCAAAGAGGCATGGGCCAGCTTGTCCAGCAACACCGGGGCCTTTCGCGGCAGCAGGCCAGCCATCAGCGCCAGGTTGGCCTGATAGCCGCTGGGAAAGAGCAGGGCGGTTTCATAGCCCAGCCATTCGGCCAGGGTTGCTTCCAGGCGGGCATGAGCCGGGTCATGGCCGCTGATCAGGTGGGCCGAACCACTGCCGGCCCCTTTCTCTGCCACCGCCCGGGCCAGCGCGGCTTTCAGTTGCGGGTGCTGCCGCAGGCCCAGATAGTCGTTGCCGGCAAAATTCAGCAGGCGTCGGCCTTGCTGGACCAGCACCACGGCCTGTGGCTGTTCGCAGGGCACGGCCCGCCGTTCCAGCGCGGCTTCCCGCCGCTGTTTTCGGCACTGTTGCAAATGGTGGCGCAGCATCAGCAGCAGGCGATGTCGTCTTCCCGCATCGGGGTCAGGCCCAGCTTGCCGAACAGGGCCTGATCGGCTTCCGTTTCCGGGTTTTCGGTGGTGAGCAGTTTTTCCCCGTAAAAGATGGAGTTGGCACCGGCGAAGAAGCACAGGGCCTGCACGGCCTCGCTCATGGCCTCCCGCCCGGCGGAAAGACGCACCATGGAACGGGGCATCATCACCCGGGCCACGGCGATGGTACGGACGAATTCCAGCGGGTCGGTGGGGTCCACGCCATGCAGGGGCGTGCCTTCCACCTGCACGAGCTGGTTGATGGGCACGCTGTGGGGGTGTTCCGGCAGGTTGGCCAGTGATTGCAGCATGCGCGCCCGGTCGGTGCGGCTTTCACCCATGCCGATGATGCCGCCACTACAGACCTTCAGCCCGGCTTCACGCACATGGCCCAGGGTTTCCAGCCGGTCTTCGAAGGTACGGGTGGTGATGATCTTGCCGTAGTATTCCGGTGAGGTGTCGATGTTGTGGTTGTAGTAGTCCAGGCCGGCATCCCGCAAACGCTCGGCCTGGTGGGCTTCCAGC
Source organism: Lysobacterales bacterium (assembly GCA_026993285.1). Classification (GTDB taxonomy): domain Bacteria; phylum Pseudomonadota; class Gammaproteobacteria; order Xanthomonadales; family S139-57; genus S139-57. Next base: position 2,467 of record JALWTZ010000363.1, read on the forward strand.
ATGCCCAGGGTGACGCAGGTTTCCAGCCCCTCTTCCCGCACGGCGCGCACCATGGCTTCCACCACTTCCAGATTGCGGTCATTGGGTTTTTTCCAGGCCGCGCCCATGCAAAAGCGGCTGGCACCCCGGGCCCTGGCCTCGCGGGCCTTCTGCCGCACCTCGTCCACGGAAAGCAGGCTTTCGATTTCCAGCTCGGCATCGTGGTGCACGCTCTGCGGGCAATAGGCGCAATCTTCCGGGCAGTGACCGGTCTTGATGCTCAACAGGGTGCTGATCTGCACCGCGTTGGGATTGAAGTGCTGCCGGTGCAGGCTGTGGGCCTGGAACAACAAATCGTTGAAAGGCTGTTCGAACAGGGCGAGAATCTCGTCAGTCTGCCAGTCATGGCGCAGGGAGGTCGAGGACATGGGCGCGGTTTCCATCCATCGTTGGTCAGGGGAGGCAGTATCCGCAGGGGCCGGGGTGCTGTCAACCACAATGCTTGTTCGAGGTTGACATGCTGCGCCGCCTGCTGCATGCCCTGCCGCGCGCCTGTCTGATCTGTCACCGCCTGCACCGGGAAACCGGGCCGTTGTGCGCGACCTGCGCCGCTGCCTTGCCACGCAACCACACCCCCTGCAACCGCTGCGCCGAGCCGCAGGCCGTGGCTGGCCAGCTGTGTCGGCGCTGTCAGAAAAAAAACCCGACCTTCGAGCAGGTCATCAGCCCCTGGCGGTATCAGGACGAAGTGACCCGGCTGATTCAGCAATTCAAGTTCGAAGGCCGGCTGGCAGCCGCCGATGCCCTCTGGCCCGCCCTGGCCCAGGCGGCCGCCGGGCTGGAAGTGGAAGCACTGGTACCCGTGCCCGTGCATGATACCCGCCACCGGGAACGCGGTTTCAACCAGGCTCTGTGGCTGGCCGACCGGCTGGCCGGCCAGTGGCAGACACCGGTAGTGGAAGCCCTGCACAAGCCCCGCGCTACCGCCGACCAGGTGGGCCTGAGCCGCAGCCAGCGCCATGCCAACCTGCGCAATGCCCTGCAATTGCGCGTCACCAGGCTGCCCGCCAGCGTGGCACTGGTGGATGATGTGGTCAGCTCCACGGCCACCGCCAGTACCTGCGCCCGCCTGCTCAAACAGGCCGGTGCCCGCCGGGTTTTTGTACTGGCCCTGGCCCGCACGCCCAGAGCAGGCTGAATCCTCGCTATACTTGCCCGCTCGCAACGGGAGAATGATCGATGATTCGCTGGCCATTGCTGATACGCAAGATTCACTTGTGGGCCGGGCTGGTACTGGGCCTGCAGCTTTTGTTCTGGGTTTCCGGTGGCGTGGTGATGAGCGTGCTGCCGCTGGAACAGGTGCGGGGCGAGCACCGGGCTGCCGAAACCTCGGCCGCGGCCCCGCTGCGGACTGCCGGCCCCCTGCTACCGGTAGAACAGGTGCTGCGCCGCTACCCCGAGGCCACCGCCATCACCCTGGACTGGCTGCTGGACAAGCCGGTCTACCGCCTGCGGGGCAGTGAAGCTCACCTGCTGGATGCCCGCAGCGGCCAGCGGCTGGACCCACTGCCGGAAGCCACCGCGCTGGAACTGGCCCGCAGGGACTATATCGACCCCGACCCGGCCATGCAGGCCCGATGGATCGAAAACCAGCCCCCGGGAGAAATCCGTGGCCGGCCACTGCCCATCTGGCAAATCCAGCTGGACGATGATCTGCACACCCGCCTGTATGTCTCCCCGGAGAGTGGAAAAATCCTCGCCCGCCGCAACAACTACTGGCGGCTGTTCGACTTTTTCTGGATGCTGCACATCATGGATTACGAAAACCGCGAGGACTTCAACCACCCCCTGCTGATCGGCTTCGCCCTCTCTGCCCTGCTGTTTGTACTCAGCGGCTTCGCCCTGCTGTGGATACGCTTCCGGCCCAGAAAATAAGAATGCCAAACCGGGCGTGGTACCAGGGATGGAATGCCTATGTGCCCAAGTTGAAGGGTGACCGACAAGCGCCCCCTCCAACACAGCATGACGGAAAACCAGTCGCCCAAATCAGAAACTGTAGGTATTCCGCCCTTTCTCCTTCGCCCGATACAAAGCGGCATCCGCCTGCCGGAAAAGGTTTGCCCCGTTCATGCTGGTTTGCCAGCTGGCCAGACCCATGCTGATGGTAAAGGGGGTACCCTGTGCCTGGCTGTATTCTGCAACGGTCTGTTGCAGGCGTTGAGCCACCTTTTCCAGGCCCTGGGTGTCGGTATCCGGCAGCAGAATGACGAATTCATCACCGCCGAAACGAAACAGCAGATCGGCATCGCGGGTGGCGGCTTCCATGGCACGGGCCAGTTGGCGCAGCACTTCGTCCCCTTCCGCGTGGCCCCACTGGTCATTGATGGCCTTGAAGTGGTCCAGATCCAGCACCATCATGCCCAGCGGCTGTTGCTGGCGACGGGCCCGCTCCATGGCCTGTTGCAGGCTCAGTTCAAAGGCATGCCGGTTGTTCAGCCCGGTAAGCTCATCGGTGAACATGGCCTTGCGTACCCGCTGGTATTCCAGCGCATTGAACAGGGGAAAGCGCAAGGTCTGCGCCAGTGCCTTCAGCTGGGTTCTCTCCTCCCGGCCAAAACGATGATCACGGGACAGTACCAGTGTACCAATCAGTTCCCGATCCACCTCCAGGTGGATTTCCAGTGCAAACAGGCCATCTTCCCCGGCCAGCCAATGCTGGTTGTCCCGGGTTTGCAGCCGGCAACCTTCCAGGCCATAGATGGGTTGCACATGCTGCAGAAAGCGCTGCAACAGGGTCTGTACATCCAGGGAAGTCTGCAGTATTTCCAGCAAGTCCACCCGCAGACCTTGCCATGCCTCAGAGGTTTCCACGGGCTGAATGGGCAGACGGGTTTCGTGCTTGCGGAAGACGGTAGTGCCGGTAGCCGGTGCCAGTTGGGTCATGACAAATCTCGTATACATTGGCGGATGTATACTTGGTTGAGCAAGGTTCGTGCCAACTCAAAGCGTCAAGATTTTGCCGCTTTTGCCGGCAAGGGTGGCAAAAGTCCGCCGGGCTTGCGAGGAAAGGGGCCAGACTACCGGTGCAGGAAAGGCTTGTCTCCCGCAACAGCCATGATCATGCCGAAAGCGGTCAAAAGCGTGACCATGGAAGTACCGCCGTAGGAAATCAGCGGCAGAGGCACACCCACTACCGGCAACAGGCCGGAAACCATGCCCACATTGACCAGTACATAGGTAAAGAAGGTCAGTGTCAGGCTGCCGGCCAGCAGCCGGTTGAAGGGGGTGCTGGCTTCCATGGCGATCATCATGCCGCGATAAATCAGCACCGCGTAGAGGAACAACAACAGGCTCACGCCCAGCAGGCCGAACTCCTCGGCGATGACTGCGAGAATGAAATCCGTATGCCGTTCCGGAAGAAACTCCAGCTGGCTTTGTGTACCCTGCCCCCAGCCCTTGCCCAGCAGCCCGCCGGAGCCGATGGCGATTTTCGATTGAATGATGTTCCAGCCACGCCCCAACGGGTCGGATTCCGGGTTGAGGAAAGTCAGCACGCGGTCGCGCTGGTAGTCATGCATGATAAAGCGCCAGACAACCGGCATGGCCGCCAGGGCCAGCGCCAGGCTGGTAAAGATCACTCGCCGGCGCAAACCGGCCAGGTAAAGTACATACAAGCCGCTGGCCACCACCAGGATGGCCGTACCCAGATCCGGCTGCTTGATGATGAGTACGGCAGCCAGCCCCATCCAGGCCAGTGCCTGCAACAAATCCCGCCAGGCCAGTGGTGGTGGTCGTTGGGCCAGTGCCCGTGCCAGCATCAGCGGCAGCGCCAGTTTCATCAGTTCCGAGGGCTGGAAACGAAAAAAACCCAGATCCAGCCAGCGATTGGCCCCCTTGCTCACCGTACCCATCAGCAGAACGGCCAGCAACAGTGCCACGCTGATGGCAAACAGCCAGGGTGCCCAGTTGTAGAGATGAATCGGGCGCAACTGGCTCAGCACCAGCATGGCCGTCAGACCCACGACCATGCGTACCGCCTGTTTCAGTACCACCTCCATATTGTGGCCGGAAGCACTGTAGAGCACCGCCAGGCCGAAACCGAACAGGGCAAGCAGGGTGGCCAGCAGCAGCCAATCCGGGCGGTGCCAGCGAAACAGGGCGAGGGGGCTCATGGTTGCCGCTCCAGCCAGTAGCGAATGACATCCCGTGCGACCGGCGCGGCCACCCGGCTGCCTCCGCCGCCATGCTCCACGACCACGGCCACCGCAATCTGAGGTTGTTCCACCGGTGCATAGGCAATGAACAGGGCATGGTGCTTGAGGTGTTCGGCCAGGCCTTCCACCTTGCGCTCCTCATCCGTCGCATCTTCCTTGTGGCCAAAAACCTGCGCTGTTCCGGTTTTTCCCGCCATGGAAAAGGGTAGTCCGTGGCCGATACTGCGGGCTGAACCACGGGCGCCGTGTACCACGGCCACCATGCCCTTTTGTACCTGTTCCCAGGCCGCTTCCGGTATGCGCTCCAGTCGACCGGGCTTCGGCCATGCTTCCGTACCCTTTTTCAGGTGGGGGCGGGGCAGGTCCTTGCGGCTGGCCAGCTTGTTGACCGCCCAGGCCAGCTGCATGGGCGTGACCACAAACGGGCCCTGGCCAATGCCCACGATCACCGTCTCTCCATCAAACCAGGCACTGTTGTGTACGGCGCGTTTCCAGGCCCGCGAAGGCAGCAGGCCCGGTTTTTCCCTGGGCATGTCGATGCCGGTGACCTGCCCGAAACCAAAGGGAGCCAGCCAGTCATGAATGCGATCGATACCCATGCGCAAGGCGAGGTTGTAGAAAAAGCCGTTGACCGACTGGGCCAGCGCCTGCACCAGATCCACCCGGCCATGGCCACCCTTTTTCCAGTCGCGATAGATGCGCTTGCGACCGGGAATCTGGAAAGTGCCGTCGGAGTACCAGGTCTCATCCGCCGACAGCACGCCGCTGGCCAGCCCGGCCAGTGCCATGAAGGGCTTGATGGTGGAACCCGGCTCATAGCCACCCAGCAGGGCACGATTGAACAAGGGCCGCCCCGGTTGATTCAACAGCGCCTGATAATCCCGATGGAGAATACCGGTAACAAACGGGTTGGGGTCAAAACTGGGCTTGCTCACCAGTGCCAGCACCTCGCCACTTTCGGGTTTCATCGCCACCACCGCGCCACGGTGTTGGCCCAGCGCCTCGTAGGCAGCCTGCTGCAGCCCGGCATCCAGTGTCAGATGCAGATCCTTGCCCGGTTTGGGCAGTTCCCGGCGCAATACCCGCAACACCCGCCCCTGGGCATTGGTTTCCACCTCCTCGAAACCCGGTTCTCCATGCAAGGCATCTTCATAGTAGGCTTCCAGCCCTGTCTTTCCCACCAGGTTGGTGCCGCGATAGCGTTTCTCGTCCAGCCGGGCCAGCTCCCTTTCGGAAATGTGACCCACATAACCCAGTACATGGGCCATGGTTTCACCCATTGGATAATCCCGGCTCAGATAGGGAACGGCTTCCACGCCGGGAAAGCGATAGCGGTTGACGGCGAACCGGGCCAGATCTTCTTCGCTCAGGCGCAGTTTTACGGGGATGGGTTGAAAGCTGCGGCGCAGTCGGCGCAGGCGCTGCACGCGGTTGCGATCCGTCTCGCTCAAGGGGATGACTTCTGCCAGCGCGTCCAGCAAGTTGTCCAGATGACCTACCTGTTCCGGAATCACCTCCAGCCGATAGGCCGGCACATTGCGCGCCAGCAGTACGCCATTGCGGTCAAAGATCAGGCCCCGGTTGGGTGCGATGGGGCGTATCCGAACCCGGTTGGCCTCCGACTGGCTGGAATAACGGGAATACTGCACCACTTGCAGATAATAGAACCGGGCAAACAAACCCGCGAATATCAGGCTGACACCCAGCAGGGCCACCCAGGCCCGGCGGCGAAAATAGCGCCCGGAAAGCTGGTTTTGCCCCAGCCGTTTGCGCCGGCCGGTATCAAAACGGGCCTGCATCTCAGTTTTCACTGCGTCGCAACCACATGTTCAGGCGATCCAGCAGCAGAAAGAGCCAGGGCCAAAGCATAGCCGAACTGGCAGCAGTCCACAGGCCATCCTGCCATTGTGCCGGATAGCCCAGCCAGCGGTACAGGCCCCATTGCAGCGCTTGTTGCAACAGCAGAATGCCGGAAAGGGCTGCGGTCTGTTGCCACATGGGGTAAAAGCGTACGCGCAGGCGGGTTTGCTGCAACAGGTAGATGCCCACCACCAGCAACAGGGCATGCTGACCCAGTACCACGCCCCGGCCCAGATCCAGCAACAGGCCAAAAAGCACACCCCGGAACATGGAGACACACCGGGAGCGTTCCATGATCCAGTAGGCCATCACCAGCATCAGCCACTGGGGCCAGAGCCTGGCGGCCAGCCCATCCAGTGGATGCCAGAATTCCAGCATGAGCGCAGTCAGCAACGATGCCCACATCAGCCCCTGATGGTGCCTTTTCAGCGGGGTGTTCATGACGGTTCCGGGCCCCATGACAAGGCCAGAAACTGCAGCCGGTCCAGTTCCGCCAGCGGCCGGACCCGCACATGGGCAAAGCGCTCGCCGGGCACGCGCTGTACATGGGTGACCACCGCCACGGGATAATGCGGCGGAAACCGCCCGCCGATACCGGAAGTCTCCAGCATGTCGCCGACCTGTATATCCGCACTCAGGGGCAGGTTCATGGCTTCCAGCTCATCCGCCCGGCCCCGGCCCACCACGATGCTGCGCACCCCGGTTCGGCGCAACTGCACCGGCAGGGCATGGTCGGGATCGGAAATCAGCATCACCCAGGCATGGTGAGGCAACACGGTGATGACCTGCCCGGCCACACCCTGGCTGTCCAGTGCGGCCATGCCGGTTTCCACGCCTTCGGCCTTCCCGCGGTTGATCAACACGCGGGTACCAAAGGGATGGCTGTTGAGCGCAACCACCCGGGCTACCTGCAATTGCCCGCTGGCCCGCACCATTGGCTGCAACAGGGCCTGGATTTGCTGCTGGTCATTGAGCAGGGCCTGCCACTGGCGCAACTGCACCCGCAGACGCACATTGTCGCGCTCCAGCTGTTGCTTGCGGGCCACCAGGCTCTGCTGTTCCACCAGCCAGGTAGCCAGTTGTCGACCTGCCTGATCGGGCAGTTCCAGCAAGGAGAAGACCGGGTCGAGCACCCGGCCTGTGAGCGCTCGCCCCTGCAACAGCCAGTGGTGCCGGTGATCCAGCACCATCAACGCGACAAGCAATAGCACCCAGACGGTCAGCCGCAGGCTGCCGGGTACTTGATCCATGAACAGCGGGTTGTGATCTGTGCCCCGGCCGGCCACGGCGGGTCAGTCGCTGGAGAGGAAATCGCGCCCGTGCTCGTCCATCAGTTCCAGGGCAATGCCTCCGCCACGGGCGACGCAGGTCAGCGGATCATCCGCCACCAGTACAGGGAGGCCGGTTTCCTCGCTGAGCAGCCGGTCCAGATCCCGCAACAGGGCACCACCACCGGTGAGCACGATGCCACGATCGGCCACATCGGCGCACAGCTCCGGCGGAGTCTGTTCCAGTGCCACCCGTACGGCGCCCACGATGCCGGCCAGGGATTCGTGCAGGGCCTCCAGCACTTCGTTGGAATTGATGGTAAACACCTTGGGCAGGCCTTCGGCCAGGTTGCGACCGGAATATTCCCCCTCACGCACTTCGCTGGAGGGGTAGGCGCAGCCGATTTCCACCTTGATGCGCTCCGCCGTGGTTTCTCCAATCAGGGTGCCATAGTTGCGGCGAACATAGTTGACGATGGCCTCGTCGAACTTGTCCCCGCCGATGCGCACCGATGCGGAATAGACAATACCGTTGAGCGAGAGCACCGCCACCTCGGAGGTGCCACCACCGATATCCAGCACCATGGAACCCCGCGCCTCATGAATGGGGATGCCGGCACCGATGGCTGCCGCCATGGGTTCCTCGATGAGATAGACATCCCGCGCACCGGCCCGCTCGGCCGATTCCTTGATGGCCCGCCGCTCCACCTGGGTGGAACCGCAGGGCACGCAGATCAGCACCCGCGGGCTGGGCTGCAGCAAACGCGCCTTGTGCACTTTCTTGATGAAGTACTGCAGCATTTCCTCGGTCATGTCGAAGTCGGCAATGACGCCATCTTTCAGCGGGCGGATGGTGACAATCTTGTTGGGCGTGCGCCCGAGCATCATCTTGGCGTTCATGCCCACGGCAGCCACGGATTGCGGCCCGCCCGGGCCCCGATCCTGATAAATGGCCACCACCGAAGGTTCGTTGAGCACGATCCCCTGGCCGCGGACAAAAATCAGCGTGTTGGCGGTACCCAGATCAATGGACAGGTCGTTGGAAAACAGACCCCGAAGTCGTTTGAACATGCATGCAATCCTTCTCGCCCGCTTGAGACGGGCTGACCGATAGGCGACCGGCGGGCTGGCCCGCCTCAAAACAGGGCGTCAATGTAGCAGGCAGGCGAGGGCAAGGCAAGGAAAGCCGCCTCGTTTTGGCTGAATAAACAAGGATTTAACAAGCCAGTGCCAAAGCCCACCCTGCCGGTTGAAGAAAAAGGCCACGAAAGCGGCTTTTCCGCATCGGCTCAGGCCTTGCCGGCCAGGCATTGTTGCAGTACCGCAGCCAGGGCATCCAGCGGTGCTTCATCCTGAAACAGCCGGGGCTGATTGCGCAGCAGGGTCTGGCGCACAGCTTCCCGCTGTTCGGCTTGTTGCAGCAGGTCCACCGCCTTTTGCACATAATCTTCCTGGTTTTTGGCGATCCATTCTTCCAGCCCCAGCCGCCGCAGCATGAAGGCGGTTTGCCGCCCGCGCATGTACGCACCCGGCAGAGTCACCATGGGCAGGCCGGCACTGATGGCATCCAGGGCGGTATTGCCCGCGGAAAAATGCAGGCTGTCGAGCATCAGGTCGCACAGGCCGTTCAACGCCAGATAATGCCCACGGGGCAGGTTGCGGAAAACCCGGATGCGGGCTGCGGGAATCTTCTGGTACAGTCGCTCCAGGAACAGAGGGGTTGTCAGCGGTGCCGGATCTTCAAACAGCACGAACTGCGCCTCCGGTACCTGCTCGGCCACCTGTGCCCACAAGGCATCACAATCCGGATGGATCTTGAACAGGGCATGGGGCAACAGCACCAGCGGCACCCCTTCCGGCAAATGGAAATCGGCCCGGGTCAGACCGCTGATGGCTTCCGCCGGAGTGTAGGCCGTGCCCAGCCCGGGCAACAGAAGCAGCGGTTCGCTGTAATGGGCCTGGGCGTCTTCCGGTTCCATTTCCGCGCAGCTGATAAAACCGTCCAGCTCCAGGCCCGTGGTTTCCGGGTGGCCCCAGGCCACCAACTGTACAGGCGCCCATCTTCGGGCGGCCAGCGGAAACAGGCGCGCATCCATGCCCAGCTCCGGAAAGAGCAACAGATCCGGCTGTGCGGATTCCATATGTTGTTGCAGGGCTGCAATATCCGGCACCACAAAACCGGAAGATGCCTGGCCGAACAGGCTGTCGGTAAAGGCATCCTGCTGTGGCCCCAGTTGCAATAACTGTACCTCGAAACCCCGCTGAACCAGCCCATCCACCCAGCTGGAAAAATAATGGCCCACGGTACAGTCACGGAAAAAACTGGACACCATCAGCACCCGGGGCCGTTCCCGTACCGGTGGTGTCGCAAGCGGTGTCGACGGCAAGGCCGCCAACGCCTGCTGCAACTGTTTGCCATAAGCCCGGTAAGCCGGCAGGTGATCCACCCCCTGATAGGCCCGGAAGAAATGGCTCCAGGCCAGGTCGGTCCAGTCCTTCACGCGCGGCTTCTGCCCGGCCAGCCAGGCCAGCCCGTCAGCAAGGCTTTCCGCCTCTTTGTGCAGATGGGCGTGATCCCGATAGACCACATCATGACTGAAGGCGGCCTGACAGGCCTGGGCGAAACTGCCCCCTTCGACTTCAAACAGGGCGCGCAGCCGTTGCCGCCCTTCGGCGGCCTGACCGGCCTGCAGCTGCAGCAGGGCCAGTTGCCGACTTTGCCCGGTTTCCAGTGGCAGTTTGGCCAACTGTGCCAGACACTGACGCAAGGACTGCAGGCGACCTTCGGCGGCATCCAGCCGGGCCAGTTCCAGGCAGGCATCGGCATAATCGGGCTTGAGCTGCACGCAGGTGGCAAACAACTGGCGAGCGATGGCCGGCTGGTGCTGCTTCACCGCCAGCAGGCCGTAATTGAAACCGGCATCCACATTCTGCGGCCAGATCTGCACCGCCTGGCGAAAGGCCTTTTCCGCCGCCTTGTCCTGCCCGTCCTGCAGACACTGGCGGGCATGGTTGTTCCAGCATTGACTGAGATTCTGCCGCAGGGCCTGGTTCATGGGCTGCTGTTCCAGCAGGGGTTGCAGGTAGCCACAGGCCGGCTCCCAGGCCTTTATCCGGATACAGGCATTGGCGGCCAGCAGCAACACCACTGGCTGTTCGGGTTGTTCTTGCAACAACTGGCGGCATTCGGCCAGCACGGCCTCCGCCTCTCCGGCATCCAGCCGTTGCTGCAGTGCTTGCAGATTCGGGGTATTCAAGGTGAGTCTCGATCATCAGGTTTTCAGCCGGCCATGGTGCATGTTGTGCACGGGAAATTCAACGGGCAGCCGCTTCAAGCCCGGCATTGGAATACGGCTTCACCTGT
>JALWTZ010000364.1 GCA_026993285.1 Lysobacterales bacterium
AAGTCCAGCCATAGCCACCATTCTTTCTCCTCTCCCCTTTCCGTTTGCGGCGGTTCCGGGCTGCAGATACACTGCGTGCTTTGCCCGGAAAAACCATGGATGCTTTACAACACATCCAGCAACTGCTAGCCGATCATGCTGCCGAGCAGGCGCAAGCGCAACTGGAGGCCTTGGCCGCGGAAAACCCGGCCTGTTGCGAACACCCTAGCTGGCTGGACCTGTATGGCCAGAGTGCTTTCTTTCAGGGGCGCTACCCGGAAGCCGCCCGCCACTTTCAGCAGGCGCTGGACCGGCTGCCTGGTCATGCCGGTTTGCGCAACAATCTGGCCGAAAGCCTGAAACGCGCCGGTGAAGAAGACCGTGCCCTGCAAATCTGGCAGGCACTGGTGGATGAACAGCCCGACTATGCCGTGGCCCGCTACAACCTGGCTGCCCTGTTTATCCACAGGCAGGACGGGCAGGCGGCCCTGCAGACGCTGGGCCAGCCCGGGCCGGATGAACCGGCCCAGTGGCAGGCGGTACGCGGAGATGCCTGTCGCCTGCTGGGGCGTTTCGGCAAGGCGGAAGCCTGTTATCGCCAGGCCCTGGAACAGGACCCCGGCTGCTTTCAGGCCCTGACCAACCTCGGGCCCTTGCTGCTGCACAAGGGGGAATACGCGCAGGCGGAAGAATATTGCCGCAAGGCCTGCGAGATTCGGCCGGAGAATGGCCTGGCCTGGTTCAACCTGGGCCGCTGCCACTTGGCGCTGGATGATTTTGAATCCGCACTGGAAGCCTTTGCCGAAGCCTACGAACGCCAGCCGGATTACCTGCCACTGGTGCGTGCCATCACCCGGTGCTGGATCGAGATTGGTGAATGGCCGGAGGCCCGCGCCTGGCTGGAGGAACTGAAAACCCTGGAAGGCGCGGAAGCGGAAGTGACCGTGCTGGAAGTGCACATCCTGCGGGAGACCGAGCAGCTGCAGGCCGCGCTGGAGCAGGCGGAAAGCTTTCTGCAGGAACACCCCGGCCACCCGGCCATGTTGGGCGAGCTGGCGCAGACGCTGGAAGCCGATGGCCAACTGACCGCCGCCATTGCCTGCTGGCGGGATCGGATTGCGCGGGAACCGGCATCCGTACACCTGTGGCAATCCCTGGGCCATGTGCTGGAAGTGGCCGGTGAACTGGCAGAGGCCGAGCAGGCCTTCCGCCAGGCGTTGGAGATCAATCCCCAGTCACCGCAGGCCCTGGCCGGCCTGGCCAGCCTGCTGCGCAAGAAATTGCCCGATGCACTGGCCGAGCGCATGGAACAGCACTTGCGGAACGATCGGCTGGGCAAGCGCCCCCGGGCTTCCCTGCACAACGGCCTGGCCTTCTGGCATGATGGGCAGGGCCGTTATGAACAGGCGTACCAGCACGGAAAGGAAGCCAACCGCCTGTACTGGGACTGGCGCGTGGAACGGGGCTGGGAATATGACCCGGATGCCTACAGCCGGCAGGTGGATGAACTGATCGCCCAGTTCGATGCCTGCTGGTTCCAACGGCTGGAACAGACGGAAACCGGCCTGGCCGACCCGCGCCCGGTGTTTATCGTGGGCATGCCCCGTTCCGGCACCACCCTGAGTGAACAGATGCTGGCCGCTCATCCGCAGGTGGCGGGTGTGGGCGAGGCGCCCTTCGCCAGCCGCGCCTTCTGGCAGTTCGCCCGCCAGCGGCCTGAGGCCCTGGACGTGGCCGAAGCCATGCTGCAGGCCCCGGACCATCTGCGTGGCGCGGCGCAATGGCACCTGCGGCAGCTGGAAGCGCTGGTGGAAAAACAGGGGGCAGGCCAGGCCCTGCGTATCGTGGACAAGATGCCGGACAACTACAGCCTGCTGCCCTGGCTGCTGGCCCTGTTTCCGAAAGCCAAAATCATCCACCTGCGCCGTGACCCGCGGGATGTGGCTGTCAGCTGCTGGATGACCCAGTTCGGTGCCATACGCTGGGCCTTTGACGAAACCCACCTGGCGCGCAGAATCGAGGATTACCTGCGCCTGACGGCCCACTGGCGGGCCGTGGCCGGCCATCACTGGCTGGAGCTGGATTACGAGGCGCTGGTGGATGCGCCGGAAACCCAGTTGCAACGCGTCTTCCGCTTCATGGAGCTGGATTTTCACCCCGACAGCCTGGCCTTCCACAAAAACCGTAACGCGGTACGCACCGCCAGCATCACCCAGGTCCGCCAGCCGTTGTACAAAAGCTCCACGGAACGCTGGCGTCGTTACCAGCCCTGGTTGGGTGGGCTGTTCCGGCAGATTGCGCAGGCGATGGAATGCTGGCCCAGAACAGCGAGTTGATGAAGGCGGGTGAATGTGATAAATGTTTTTAACCGGTTTCTATACAAGGTGGATATTGTAGTTGTAATAGGGGGGGCTGATGAGTTTCAAGACCATGGATCGTTTGAGAAAAGTCACCGTGGCGGGTGCCCTGGGTACGGTGGCCCTGCTGGGCGCGTCGGGTAGCGCAAGGGCTGCGCGAACCACGGGGCGGGCACCGCAAACGCACTGCGCGACTCTGACACTAACCAGCAATGTTACCACGGTGACCCAAGTAACCTGGTTTTTTTGTACCGCTACGGTGTCAGTCAATGGCATAACAACGGGGAGCAGCCTGGTGCCCAGTGCAAGCGCTACCATGGTCACCACGGGTACTGGAGTTTCCATTCTGCGCCCTGCGCATGGTATAAGCGATGCATCCATAAACGCATCCACTCCACTGAGCTATACCACCAGCAATGGATTAATGAAAAACACGGATAGTTTTATCGATGCCTTCGATGGTTATGGTGGCCTGTTTGTGGATGTGGGCAATGGTGCCCGATCCTATAATGACCCGGATGGCGTACTGGATGTGACCGGTACCACGGTCACCGGCTCGCCCATGCCCATGCCCAACAGTACCATCCAGGTTCGTGCCCAGTATCATGCCTTTCCCAACCAGCGGCTGATGCGTATTGCCTATACTTTTGAGAATCAGGGTCTGACCAAGGGAATGACAGCGACAGATGTCACGGCCTGGATCGGAGGCAACCTGGGTTCGGATGGCAATACGCGCCTGGAAAATACCAGCAATGGCAATGCCACCCTGGAGGCCAGCGATAACTGGTTGATCAGCTCTGATGGGTTTCACGGCCCTGATCCGATACTGCTGCATGTGCCCTATGGCCCTGGTGCTGGCGTGATACCGGTGATTACTCGGGCGCTGGGCAATGGTAATGACACAATTGGTTATCGTTACGACTTCACCCTGGCTGCCAATGAGAGCAAGACGCTGGTCTGGTTTGTGGGCCTGAATACCAGCCTGGCGGAAGCCAATGCCCAGGCCGCTCAGTTCAATAGCCCGTTCAGCGATGTGGATCCCAATCTTTTTAGTGG
>JALWTZ010000365.1 GCA_026993285.1 Lysobacterales bacterium
TCCAGATCCTCGGCCAGACGGTGTTCGTTGCATTCCAGCTTGCCCATGCCCTTGTCCAGGGATTGCAGGGCGATGAGGCTGTAACCAAAGGCCAGGCCGATGTTGCGCAGTACGGTGGAATCGGTCAGGTCGCGCTGCCAGCGGGAGATGGGCAGTTTCTGGGCAAAATGGTCGAACAGGGCGTTGGCCAGCCCCAGATTGCCTTCCGCATTTTCGAAATCAATGGGGTTGACCTTGTGCGGCATGGTGGAAGAGCCCACTTCACCGGCCACGGTTTTCTGGCGGAAATAGCCGATGGAAATCCACGACCAGATATCCCTGGCGAAGTCGATGAGTATGGTGTTGAAGCGCATCAGGGCCTGGAACTGTTCGGCCATGTAGTCGTGGGGCTCGATCTGAATGGTGTAGGGGTTCCATGCCAGCCCCAGCGACTGGACAAAGCGCCGGCTGAAGGTCTGCCAGTCCACTTCCGGGTAGGCGGCCAGATGGGCATTGTAGTTGCCCACGGCGCCATTGGCCTTGCCGAGTATTTCACTATCCCGGTACTGGCGCAGTTGACGGCGCAGCCGCCAGGCCACATTGGCCATTTCCTTGCCCAGGGTGGTGGGCGAGGCGGTCTGGCCGTGGGTGCGGGAGAGCATGGGCAGTTCGGCATACTGTTCCGCCATGGCCTCGATGGCGCGGGTGGTCTGCTCCATGGCGGGCAGCATCACCTGCTGGCGCGCGTCGCGCAGCATCAGGGCGTAGGCCAGGTTGTTGATGTCTTCCGAGGTGCAGGCAAAATGCAGGAATTCGCTGATGCCGGCCAGTTCATCCTGCTTGGCGAACTGTTCCTTCAGGTAGTACTCCACGGCCTTGACGTCATGGTTGGTGGTGGCCTCGATGGTTTTGACCCGCAGGGCATCATCCGGTGAAAAGTTCTGCTCCAGGCTTTCCAGATACTGCAGCGCGGTATCGCTCAGCCTGGGGACTTCACCAATGGCGGGTTCTTCGGCCAGCGCTCTCAGCCAGCGGATTTCCACGATCAGGCGGCGGTGGATCAGGCCAAACTCGCTGAAAACCGGTGCCAGAGGACGGGTCTTGTTGGCATAGCGGCCATCCACTGGGGCAATGGCCATCAAAGTGTGTAGGGACATGGGTGTACTACCGCAGAAGGAAAAAACAGTTGAATGTGTTCAGGTGAACGGTGTCAGAAGCCGAAAGTGTTTTTCAGCAGCTCTTCCAGATCTTCATAGTCGTCTTCGTCCGGAATCTTGAAGCCGGTGACATTGATTTCCTGCAGGATTTCCAGGTGCTTGGGGTTGTCGGCGGAAAGGGCCAGCATGGCATCCTGGATGGCCTTTTGCTTGACTTCACTGACTTCCTCGGAAGCCAACAGGGTCAAGCCCGGATAATCATCGGATTTCTTGACCACCTGGAGATTGGGGTATTGGTCTGCCAGAAAACCGGGCACCATGGCTGCGGCGGAATCTTCGGCAAAAACAGCATCGACCGTGTCTTGCCAGTCACGAGCTGTTGCATCGATCAGCGGGCGCTGCAGGGGGTTGGGAAACCATTCGTCCAGCAGTACGTTACCCATGCTTGGCGAGGGCAGGGCGCTGACCTTGCGACCGATCAGGTCTTCCGGCTTGCTGAACTGCGGCTGGCTGACCAACAGTACATAGCGGGTGGGCTCATTGGCCACGGCCAGCGGGATGTAGTCCTTTTTTTCGATCATGTAGGCGGCCAGGTGGGGTTCAACGAGGATCAGATCCATGTCTTCCCGCTTGCGCAAGTCAGCCCAGTACTGGTGGAAATTGGAGAACTCCAGCAAGTGCACGGGTTCGGCAATGGCTTGTTGCAGATAACTGGCCAGAGGCTGGAAGACCTGCTTCTGCCGGTCCGGGTAATGTACGGGGTGGGGGGCCAGATTCAAGGGTTCGGCCATGAGCGGGATGGACAGGCTCAGAAAGGCTACCAGTGCGATCATCTGCTTGAACATGGCGTTCTCCATTCAGGTCACTGTATTGAATAGGGCAATTCAGCCAGCGATAGGGGCTGCTGATCCGGCCCGGCAGCCAGGCTACTCAGCTCGTTGCCTTGCAGCCACTCGGTTTTGATGGTGCAAAGCAAATGCCCGCTTTTGGCTGCCAGTATACAGGTTCCGCCGCTTTTCGTGGGCTTGCCCGGCTGGAATATTTCCGTACCCACTGGCAATTCAGTCGCATGAATACAGTGAACGGTACGGTTTTTGGGCTTGCCCAGGTAATGCAGACGGGCCACCACTTCCTGGCCCGGGTAACAGCCCTTGCTGAAATGGATGCCTTCGGCAAGATCCATGTTCAGGGTTTGGGGGACATGTTGTTCACGATCATGGGCACTGATCAGCGCCAGCCCGGCGTGACAGGCGGCATCCGCCCAGGTATCCGTGGCCTCGGGTGATTCGAGTAATCGCAACGCCTGCAGTCTGCCTTCACCGGCTGCAAGCCCCTCATGGCCTTGCCACTGCAAGTCCCAGTATCGTGTTTCATCATGAATATTGACCTGATCTCGCAAGCGGAACCGGAGCAGGGTTTCGTGCACGATGGCCCGCTGGCAGGCCGGTAGTATCAGGTGGGTCTGCTCGCCCTGTGCCAGAAACAGGCCGTTGGCGATGACCCGGCCCTTGTGAGTGCACAGGGCGGCAAAACGAAAATGGTCTTCCGGCAGGTTCAGCAGTTCATGAGTGAACATGCGGTTCAGGAAAGCGCGGTGGTCTTTACCGTCAAAAACCAGGCTGGTCAAGGGGGAGATGTTCATGAGTGCCTTTTTGCTGCTCGCATCAGTAAGAATTCTAGCAGGAACCGGGGCCGCTTGTTGTGCTGTTTGGATGACAAAGTGACAGGAAAACTACCGATGGCACGGCGCGCATTGTGCTGGTTTGCAGCGGTCCGCTATGTGATAATCTCCCGCTTTCCTTAGACAATGATCGGGCGGAGAAATCAACCCATGGCTAGCACAATGGACGACAACCGGAAGAAGGCACTGGCCGCCGCGCTGGGGCAGATCGAAAAGCAGTTTGGCAAGGGTGCGGTGATGCGCATGGGCGATCAGCCCATTACCGAAGCGGATGTGGTTTCCACCGGCTCGCTTGGGCTGGATGTGGCGCTGGGCATTGGCGGCCTGCCCAGGGGGCGGGTGGTGGAAATCTACGGCCCGGAATCCTCCGGCAAGACCACGCTGACCCTGCACGCGGTGGCGGAATGCCAGAAGGCCGGTGGCACGGCCGCCTTCGTGGATGCCGAGCATGCCCTGGACCCCATCTATGCCCGCGCGCTGGGCGTGAATGTGGATGATTTGCTGGTTTCCCAGCCGGATACCGGCGAGCAGGCACTGGAGATCGCCGACATGCTGGTAC
>JALWTZ010000366.1 GCA_026993285.1 Lysobacterales bacterium
GTTTTTTGCGGCCCTTTTTTCTGAAAAAAGGGCCTTGCGGGCCTGTTCTGATGATTTTAGAAGCAACCGGGGAAAAGGCCCGCAACAGGCTGCACCGGCTTTCTAATAGCCCTCCAGCATGAATCAAGGCAACTATCCCCAGCGCTACGCCCGGTCCGGCGTCCTTGCCGGCCGTTTACCGTACGCATGGCCGGGGATGAACCCTTGTTCTGCTGGAACGGTCTGGTGTTGGCCCAAAGTGTTTTCGGTTGGTCACGCGTGTTCTGCGGTTTGTGGCTTGATTTCCATCTTCAGGCCGCAGGCATCGAGCACACGCATGAGTGTATCCAGTCTCGGGCTGGCACCGCCTCCCAGGCTTCTGTACAGTGATTCGCGAGCCAGGCCGGCTTTGCGGGCAATCGCAGTCATGCCGCGAGCACGGGCAATGTCGCCGAGAGCGGCTACAAGCAGATTCGGGTCGTTTTCTTCCAATACACAGGTCAGATATTCTGCAATCGCCTGATCATCTTCCAGGTATTCGGCGACATCAAAATCAGGCAATTCGGAAACGCGAATTTTTGGGGTCATAGGTCAATCCTCCAGAATTTTGGACAGCGCGATAGCGCGTTCAATGTCACGGCGCTGCGTAGTTTTATCGCCACCGCCAAGCATCACGATCAGCGTATTGTCACGCTGTATGTAATACATGCGCCAGCCGGGGCCGAAAAATTCCCGCATTTCAAAAACGCCCTCGCCAACAGGTTTCACATCGCCAAGATTGCCCAACGACGCCTTGCGTAGGCGGGTAAGCAATCGACGCTGGGTCATCCCATCCTTGATGTTGGAAAGCCAGTCGGCAAACTCTGGTGTCTGCTTGATTCGGTACATAGCAACATCGTAACCTTTAAGTTACATGCTATGCAAGTGCTGTCCAGGCTCAATACGGGTGCTGACAGAAAGGGAAACAGGACAGCTTGTCATACCCAGCGAGTATGCAATACAAAGCCTGTCGTAGGGCGGAATAGGCGAAGCCGTATTCCGTCATGGAATCTGAAATGGTTCCGGTGCAATACGCTGGCGCTATTGCACCCTACGATTTTGAGCGGCTTGTTTTGAGCGGCTTGTTTTCCGTATCTCTGCGTTGCACGGCCTGCCTCGTTCGGTCACGTACTTGGTGTACGCTCCCTCACGATTCAGTCCGTGCGCCTTGATCTACGAAAAACCGCTCGCTCAAAACCTGTGCCAGTCGGCGGGGAATCGGAAAAGTTTTTTTCTGCCACACGGCGTTGCCGCCGCTCATGGCTTGAAGAGCATCATTGGCTGAATCGGCCCCAGGCCTCCGGGCGCCGCTGCGGGTCGGGCAGGGCGGGGGCAATTCCCCCGGATGGCAAAGTGAGTGCCGTTGAGGCAGGAATGCCGGTTTTGAGCAGCTTGTTTTCCGCCATACTGCGTTGGAGGGTGCACTCGTCGGTCTGTAGTGGTCAAGAAAAACTGGAGACACGATAACGTTCTTTCTCGGCCTGTGCAGGGGTAAGACCTGCGTTGTACTGATGGGGTCTGGCATGGTTGTAGTAATCCAGCAGATAACGTCCCAGGTCGGCTCTGGGCATCCATTCATGCTCGAGGCTTCTGAACAGCCGCTCCATGGGTGCATTGTCCCAGCAGTTGCCTCTGCGGCTCATGCTCTGCTGAATCTGGCATCTCCAGAGTTTTTGCCGAAACTTGCGGCTGGTGTACTGACTGCCCTGATCAGAATGGAACAGTACTCCTCGTGGCTTACCCCGTTGCTCCCAGGCCATATCCAGTGCACGGCATACCAGGCTTGCATTGGCTTTCTCTCCAAAGGCCCAGCCAATGACTCGGCGAGCATAGAGGTCCATGACCACAGCCAGGTAATGCCACCGGTTCCCGGCCCAGATATAGGTAATGTCTCCGCACCAGATGCGGTTGGGGGCTTCCGGCATAAAGGCTCGTTGCAGGCGATTGGGGATATCCGGTCTTTCTTCTGTTGTATGCCGGTATTGGTGTGCGCCAGGCTGTTTGCTGATCAAACCCAGTTTTTTCATCAACCGGCGAACACGGTATCTGCCAATGTCGTAACCCTGCTGGTGCAGGCTGGCCTACAGGGTACGACTGCCAGCAGCCTGTCGGCTGGCCTCAAACAAGGCTTTGACCGCCGATTCCAGTTTGGCCTGTTCAGCTTTTGGGCGACGGAGGCTAGCTTGATGGTGGTAGAAGCTGGATTCTGCAATGCCAAAGGCCGAACACAGCAGCCGAACAGATGCTTGCTCTCTTAACTGGCGGATCAGCCGGTATGCTTGATCTCGTCCGACATCAAGAGAGCGGTAGCCTTTTTTAGAATGGCTTTCTCCCGTTCCAACTGCTGAATTCTTGCCTTCAGTTCCTGTATCTCGATCTGCTCTGGCGTGATGGCCTTGCCCGAGGCGGGGGCGATACCGTTGCGTTCCGCCTGTAACTGCTTGACCCACAGTCTCAATGAAGTCTCGCTGACGTCCATGGATCGGCAGGCCTCTTTCAGGCTGTACCCCTGGTCCAGCACCATGGAGGCCGCATCATGTTTGTACTGCGGGGAAAAACTTCGTCTCTTCTTGCTCATCGGGCTTCGGCTCCTGTCAGTTGGTGGCTATTACACCTTAAACCGTCTCCAGGATCATTAGACCACCACAGTCACGTACTGACTGTACGCTCCCTCCTCGCTTACCCCCTCCGCCTTGTCTGACGAAAAACCGCTCGCCCAAAACAGGTGCTGAGATTTTGGGCAAAGCCGGTGGTTTGTTTCGCCTGCAAGGAAGCAAAACGAAGGCTGCCGTAGGGCGGAATAGGCGAAGCCGTATTCCGCCATGGTATCGGAAATGAACCCGGTGCAATACGCTGGCGCTATTGCACCCTACGATTGTGGGCGGCTTGTTTTCACCATATACAGGATGCAAGCCCCGGCAGGCTTTTGCTATGATTTGCGGCTGGAGAAATATGTAAGGAAAACAGGACTTGCTTCCGCTTCCCCATGCACAGGCCGGCACCCGCTACAGCGGCAACCCCGCCTCCCTGCCGCAGTGGATGAAAGTCTACGCCTCGCGCGTGGTCGATGAGTACACCAAGGTTTCCGGCAAGAACGACGCCGGCGTGGTGGACGCCAACAGCACCACGGCCAACGCGCCCAAGGGCGGCTTCAGCTATGACCTGAGTGCCTGGCTTTCCGGCGCGGGCGCATTCAGCAACGCCAGCCCGGCGATTCTGGCCGGCTGGCCGGAAATCGACGGAGGCGACCCGGACACGCCCACAGGCAACACCTGCCGCCGGTTTGAGGTTATTACATCCGATCCCGGCAATCCCAACTGGGACGAAGAAGCGCCCTCCTGTAGCGCAGCCC
>JALWTZ010000367.1 GCA_026993285.1 Lysobacterales bacterium
GTCACCATCTATGATCGCGAGGGCAAGGTGCTGGATGTCAGCGATTCCTTCCTGCGCGAGTTTCCGGAGCATGGTCCGGGCACTTTCAAGCAGGATTGGCTGCGAATCATGCCGGTTGTCCTGGCCAAGGCGGTGGAGCAGGACGACCGCGTGGTGCTGGAAGAAGGGCAGTTTCTGGCCGTCGAATACGAGATGCCCTGGCAGGGCAGGAAGCGCTTTTATGAAACGCGCAAGTTTCCGGTTCTTCTGGATGAAAACGGCCAGGTGGAAGTGATGTGCGCCATGTTCTGGGATGTCACCAAGATACGGCGTACCCAGGCCCAGTACGAACTGGCCCAGCAGGCCCTGAACGCGGTGCGTGAAGGAATAGCCATCACGGATACCACGGGTGTCATCGAACAGGTCAACCCCTCCATGGGCCGGCTGCTGGGTCTGGATGAATCTGCATTATTGGGCAAGCGGTTGTTTGATTTCATGACCGATGCCCTGGGAGAGCCACTTGAAGAACAATGTCTGCAACAGATCGAGGTTTTCCACTCCTGGGAAAATGAGGTTCAGCTGCAGGGCAAGGATCAGGCGTTGCCGGCCTGGGTCAGTGTTGCACCGGTCTCCAGTGACAGTGGTCCGGGCGTGGACCGCTATGTATTCGTCTTTACCGACCTGAGTGAAAAGAAAAAGCAGGAACGGCAGGTAGAGCACCTGGCCTATTACGACCAGCTGACCGGTTTGCCCAACCGGAGGCTTTTTGATGACCGCTTGCGCATTCGCCTGTCTTCGGCACGAAGGCATGGCAAGAAACTGGCGCTGATGCTGCTGGACCTGGATAACTTCAAGACCATCAACGACCAGATGGGGCACCAGGCTGGTGATCAGGTGCTTTGCGAGGTGGCCAATCGCTTGCGTGCCACGCTGCGCGCCGAAGATACTGTTGCGCGGCTGGGCGGGGACGAGTTTGTGGTCATTCTCCCGGCTGTAGAGCGCATACAGGATGTGGCCTCCGTGGCCGACAAGCTGATCGAGGCCCTGGCCGAGCCCATGGAAGTGGCTGGCAACCAGATTCACATGTACGCCAGCATTGGCATCGTCTTTTATCCGGATGACAGCGAGGACACCAGCGAGCTGCTGCAATATGCGGATTTGAGCATGTACAGCGCCAAGCAGGCCGGCAAGAATCGCTATCAGTTCTTTTCCAGGGAGATGCAGGAAGAACTGCATGCACGCGTTCAACTGGACAGGGAACTGCGTACAGCCATCAAACGGGCCGATTTTGTTTTCCATTATCAACCCAAGGTCGATCTGGCTACCGGCCATGTGGTGGGGGCAGAAGCATTGATTCGCTGGCAACATCCGGAACGGGGGTTGCTGTATCCGGGGGCATTTATTGATCAGGCGGAGAAAAGCGGGCTCATTGTACCCATCATGCGGCAGATGCTGGTGGGGCTGAAGGAAGATCTGGTCCGCTTCAGAAACTGCTTTGGCCCGTCCTTCCGCCTTGCCGTGAACATTTCTCCAGTGGAATTCGCACAGCAGGATTTCCTCAAGTTTATCAAGCAGTTCTCGAAAGCGGATGGCTGGGCCGAAGACATGGTGGAGCTGGAAATCACCGAGAACATGATCATGGAAGATGTGGACGAAGCCGTGGCGCGCATGCGTGAGTTGAGCGAGTGGGGCTTCTCGCTGGCCATCGATGATTTCGGTACCGGTTTCTCCTCGTTGAATTACCTGAAACGCTTCCCCATTGACACTTTGAAGATCGACCAGAGCTTTCTCCGGGAATTGCCGGATGAAAAAAGTGATGTGGCCATCGTGCGGGCCATGATCTACATGGCCGAGCGGCTGGGGCTGGAAGTGGTGGCCGAAGGGGTGGAAACCGTGGAACAGGTGCGCTGGCTGCATGAGCACGGCTGCCGTACCGTCCAGGGCTATTACTTCAGCAAACCGATCGTGGCAGATGATTTGCTGGAAAGCCAGGAAGCCATTCGGGGACGGTGGAAGGATGCACTGGGCTTTGTTTCCTGATATCGGCGAGGGTGCCTGACATGAAAGGGTGGTTGCGCCGGCCCAAAACCCTGCGTGGAATGTTGCTGCGCATGGCTACCATTGTACTGGTAGTTTCGCTGGCCATCTGGCATGGCAGTGCCGGCATGCGCGCGCGGAATCTGATCCGGGCGGATGCGGAACATCGTCCAGATTACTGCGCACTGCCACAAGGCCCCTGTCCGCAGAGGCAGTGGGCGGCTTTCCCCGGGTTGCAGGCAGAAACCGTGCACTGGCAACTGGAGAGCGGCATCGTTCTCAAGGGGTGGTATCTGCCCTCGGCCAACGGTCGGCTGGCCGTGCTCTTTCATGGCTACCGCGCCAATGCCAGTGCCCTGCTGCCGCTGGCGGCCGCCATCCATGGTGATGGCACGGGTGTGCTGGCCCTGGATTTGCCGGGCCACGGAGCCAGTGGCGGAGATACGGTTCAGCTGGATCTGTCCCCGGAAAGCCTGGTGGAAGCCATTCGTGCCCATGCCCTGCAATTGCCGAACATCGACCCGGAACAAATCGCCGTGGCCGGTGATGGTCTGGGAGCGGCCATGGCGCTGAGCTGGGCCATGCAGTCGGATCCTGCGCCGGCCATGGTCATGGTGTCGCGCCCCTTGCTGGTGGTGGACCTGGACTGGGTAAAAGCCCATACCGGCTTGCCGGCACCACTGGCCTGGTGGGTATTCCAGCGGCTCAAACCTTTGCTGGCCGGCCAGGATTACACCGGGATGACCCTGCGTGCAGGCCGTCCCGGATTGCAGATGCCACTGTTGTGGCTGACCGAACCGGAAACCGTGGCACGGGATGTGGCCTGGCTGGATGGTGGCGTGGATCGCTCCCGGGTGTGGGTTCGCCTGTTTCTGCCTGCCGATGCCAGCCCGGATCAGCAGGCCCGTCAGCTGCAGGCTTTGCTGGGCTGGATGCAGGCGCACTGGCCAAAGCCCGAGACACCCTGATGGACAAGTTTGAACGGGTAGTCCGCCTGCACCGGATTCTGGCGACGGCCCGCAGGCCGGTCAGCCGACAGCGGCTGATGGATGAACTGGAATGCTCCCGCGCCACCCTCTATCGCACGGTGGCCTTTCTCCGCGATCATCTGGGCGCGCCCCTGGAAAGTGACGAGGAGCAAAACGGCTTCTATTACGACCGCAGCCTGGAAGGGGTCTATGAACTGCCGGGCTTCTGGCTGGGCACCCAGGAACTGGTGGCCCTGCTGACGGCCTGGCAGGTTATTGCCGGCGGTGAGGACGGCCTGCTGGCCGATGCCATGCAACCCTTGCGCGAGAAAATCGAACAGCTGCTGGAAGCCTCGCATCCGGCCCAGGGCAACCTGCTGGAACG
>JALWTZ010000368.1 GCA_026993285.1 Lysobacterales bacterium
TCAATGGTTGTGCCTTGGATTCCCATTGACGGATTGCAGCCAGCCACTGGTTCCTGAATTGTTCCAGCCGCTGCTGGTAATCATCACGGTGATCCGGGTCCAGTTGGGTCAGACGCGCACTCAAGGGCCCGGCGACACGCAGCATGTTACGCGGATCGGTCTGGATATGCGGGTTCCCCAGGGCATGAATATCACCCTCCGAGCGATCCAGACGTTGCGGCTTTTCCAACAGGGGCACATGGTTCGCAGCCAGCAGATAACCCGGCTGACCCGGCTGAAGTCGGCCATTATGCGCTTTACGCAGCAACAATGGCAGCCAGCCCACTTCCAGCCCCGCACCGGTACAAACCAGCAGATCCGTTCGGCGCATTTTGGCAATCAGGCTCGGGCGGGCCTGAATGTGATGTGGATCTTGCCTTGCCGTGGTTGCTACAAAAACCTTGACTTGGCCGGCACCCAGCGCTTCGGCCAGTGCACCCCATTCCGGCTCGCAGGCAAAGACACGCAATTTAGCCCAGCCTGGCACGCTGAACAGAGCAAGCAAGAGAAAAACAAACCAACCTTTTTTCATGAGCATTCACCTCAAAACTGATGTGCGCCGTGGGCACCCAGTGCCACGATATACTGCAAAATCCACTGTTGCTGATCTTCAGCCTGGCTCTGGTCCTGGTTGAACTGCAGTCGCAGGCGGCTGAATTCACTGTTGGACCAGTCCAGCATGGCGCTGTAATGCCGTGGATGGCCTTCCTGCCCAGGCAGGGAGGGCCGTGGATCCGTGCTCAATCCTGAGACACGCAAGCCCACTCGCCAGCGTGGCATAAATTGATAGGCAGCCTGCAGATACCAGCCATCCTGGCGCACATCCCTACGAGAGGGATCGCTTGTGAGGACCGTACCTTGTTCATCTCGATGCAGATACTCCCCTTGCAACTTGAAATTCCGCTCATACGGGTTGCCATACGGTGCCCATTTCCATACCCCGTCCAGAATCCAGAGCGTACTGTCACCAGAAAAGATTTCGGCTGTGTCTGACAGACCGGCAACCCGCTCACGCGAGACCGCCGAAAGATAGGAGATACCTGCGGTCCAGCTGTTGCTGTCATCGATGTCACCTCCCAAATGCAAAAAGGCGGCCCAGGCACCCAGCCCGTTATGCCCACGACCGGCCGCCGGGTAATGGCCGCCATTGAGGAGACTGACTCCCGTTTCCATGAACAGGTCCGTGGGTGCCAGCCAGCGCAATTCCAGGCCATCATCCTTATAGGCGGTATTGAGCATGGCACGATAGGGCAGGGGACGGTCGGCAAAATCGTCCGTATGGGTATGTGCGGAATTCAAATAGCCAATGCCGGGCAAGAAACGGCCGGCCTTGAGGCTCAATCCGGCAGGAAGCTGCAGGGTTTGAATATAGGCTTCCTCGATTTCCACACCATCTCCTCCATCCTCGCTGACAAAGCTGGCGGTGAATTTGCCGTAGAACCGGTCGTCAATATTGGCACTGATGCTCAATTCGGATTCATCCAGCGTCAGGCCGGAATCGCCAACGCCACCTTCAGCCGGCAAGGCAAACCCAATGGGATCACCCGGACTTTCCGGATTGGAAATGGCCTGATAACGACCATTCATGATCAGACCAATGGCCGGGTTGAAGGCATTGGCCGCTTCGCTGGTTTGCACCGGTGTGTCAGGACTTTCCGTAACCATCGTTTGCTGGCGCTGCTCCAGTTCATCCAGGCGGCTTTCCAGTAGCCGGATGCGCTGTTCGTATTCCTTTTTCAAGGCCAGGAGCTGGGTTTTCAGTTGTTGTACATCCTCCGTGTTTTCAGCGTGTACCGCGGGCGCGGACAAGACCCACAGAACGACCGCTCCCATGGCGGTGACTGGCGTGACTTTCAACATGTCATTGACCTCTGTATGCAATCACTACTGCACGCCATCAGCCGTTATTGGCTGTAGGCATGCGGTGTTACTGGACGAACGCATCAGCGTGAACAACGATGCGATCGAGCAAGAGTTGCCAGTGATTTACAGAGGTGAAGCGCGAGCAGGGGGAGAGGAAGCATGCAGGATACGCTGAAACAAGGGTTTCAGCACGGTTTGAATCGGGGCATCTGCAAGATCAACTGCAGGCAGGGCCACGGGGGCGGCTGGCAGCGGGGCACTGCCTTCTGCCTGTTGACAGAGGGTACATTGCGTCTGCCCACTCGGGTGAAGCACCGGATGGGTCAACACTCCCATCAAGGCAATGATTGCCAACGCCAGCCACCACCTGGAACGCATTGTTTTGCCCGTCTGTCTCAGCATGGCATCCCGTATAGTCATTGGCAGCAGTCTAATGACGGCCCCGCCCACATGCAATATCGGTCATTGGTTTATTCACAGCCTTTACTCCAGCGTTTCAGCACGGGTGTAAGAACCACGAACAGTATGCCCATGCCCACGGAGGTGGTGACAATACTCATGAACAGATCCGGCATTTGCTGCACGTTGTGCTCATCGAAATCACCAGCGATCAGCCCGGCGATCACATTGCCCAGCGCGGCACCCATGAACCAGGTCCCCATCATCTGGCTGGTATAGCGCTTGGGCGCCAGCTTGGTAACCGAGCTCAGCCCCACCGGGCTCAGGCACAATTCACCGGTCGTGTGCAGCAGATAGGTGAGAATCAACCAGAAGGGCAGGGCCTTCTCTCCTGCGGTTACTGCCTTGGCTGCAAATACCATGACAAAAAAACCACCTGCCAGCAGGAAAAATCCCAGGGCAAACTTGAAAGGTGTGCTCGGCTCCAGATGCTTGCGAGCCAGTTGCACCCAGGCCCAGGCAAAAACCGGAGCCAATGTGATGATAAAGAAGGGGTTCAGGGATTGAAACCAGCTGGCGGGTATGGTGAAACTGCCCATGACCCGATCAGTATAGCGTTCGGCGAATAAATTGAGGGAAGAACCCGCTTGCTCGAAACCAGCCCAGAACATGGCCGCACCCACAAACAGGGCGGCGATAACCAGTACTCGTTTTCTTTCGTCTGCCGTCAGCTTGCCGAGAAAAAGTACATAGGCAAAGAAAATGGCGGCTACGGTGATGATGAAATACTTGGTGCCATGGGCCAATTCCACCGCTGGAAAATGCACCCAGCCGTTCAGGCCAGCCACCAGCAAGGCCAATGCCAGCAACATAAAAACGCCCAGGGCAAACCAGCTGACTTTCAAAGCTTTGGCAGACATTCCCTCATGATGGGGCTTGAGCCCGGCTTGCCCCAGTTTGTTGCGCATCAGACGGTACTGGATGACACCGAAGAACATGCCTACGCCCGCGGCACCGAAGCCGTAATGCCAGTCAATGTTTTCACCCAACCAGCCGGAAATCAGCGGACCGGCAAAAGCGCCCAGATTGATACCCATGTAGAAAATGGTGAACCCGGCATCCTGACGGGCGCCACCATCCGGGTACAGTTCACCGACAATGGCCGAAATATTGGGTTTGAGCAGGCCGGTGCCGATGACAATGAATACCAGCCCGGTGAAAAATGCGGTCAGGTCACTGACTGGCGCGAACAGGGGCAGCGCCATGGTGAAATGGCCCGCGGCAATGATGATACCGCCGTACCAGACCGCATTCTGCTGTCCCAGCAGGCGGTCGGCTATCCAGCCACCAGGCAGGGCCAGCAGATAGACCGCTGCCGTATACAAACCATAGATGGCGGCCGCATCCTTTTCCGCAAAACCCAGGCCGCCCTGATCCACCGCGGCAACCATGAACAGGATCAATAGGGCACGCATGCCGTAGTAGCTCATGCGCTCCCACAGTTCGGTGAAAAAAAGCGTGTACAAGCCTGGTGGATGGCCTTGTTCGACAGCTTCGTTCAAAGGCGTCTGGATGGCGGCATCTTTGCTCATGGAGATGACCTTCTACTGAAATTCAGGAAGCGCAAAGCATTGCCGGTCTATCCCCAAAGGTCAAATTAGATTCAGCTAATACAAAGCGCCAAGCCACCAGGATGAGTGAACGACCCGGAAAAACTTCAGGGGCAGGCCAGTTTCAGCCGCTGACCCTCTCCGATACGGCGCTGTTGTCGTTGCTGGCCACAGCTGTAATCCACAAACAGCGTTTTTTTCACATTCCGTGCTGGATCACCACACAGCCGGTTACTGGCCTTGATGCTGCATTCGGCATGCTGATTGCAAGCGCGAATCAGAGCAGGTGTCGCATCACACACCCGGTTGGGCAACAGGCCATAGCGTGCGGCATGGATGTGTAAAACCGCATGGCGGTGCGCCGGTGGTGGCAGGTCAGGGCGTTCATGGCGCGGGATGCGCTGCATGCAACTGATTTCCGCCCATTGGTTTTCCTGGAACACCGCTTCCTGTACCTCCCAGCCGCATCGCCAGCGAATCAACAGATTCTTGACCTGATGCCTGGCCGGATCGCCGCACCATTGGTTGCCCACCTTGAAACTGCAACGGTAATCACCGTCACAGCGATCCGACAGGGCTGGGCGTGCATTGCAGCGCCGCTGATCAATCCCATATTCCGCCTGGATGACCTGCAGGCCCTGATTGCCGGCACCGCCATAGGCAGTATCGCTTGTGGTACAACGCAAGACATCCGATTGTTTCTCGCCAATGACGACATCCCGCTCGTTCCAGCCACAACGATAGCGGATTTGTAATTGTTTCACTTCACCAGGCACCGGATCGCCACACCAGCCATTACTGGCGCGTACGCGACATTCGGATTGCTGACTGCATTGGTTGGCCACACTCCAGGTGGCATCGCACCAGCCATGGCCGGGCAAGCCATAGCGTGCTTCACGAATTTCCAGCACGGGCAACGGAGGCGGGTTATAGGCCTGTACAGGCGGTGGTGGGGGAGGTTCCGTACCCGTTGCGGTGTTTTCACAGTAAAGCGACACCCACTGGCCCCAGGCTGCCTCGACCCGGTAGCGATCCTGACCACAACGATAACGTACATTCAGCGTAGGCTGATCCTGGACGGCAACGGGGCATAAATTGCCATCCACACGCACATCACAGTTGGGCCGCCCATTGCATAGCTGCTGCATTCTGCTCGTGGCATCACATTCGACATAACCGATGGCCAGGGTCGCTTCATCCACCCGCAAAACCTGAGCCTGTACGATCCCGAACCCCATCATCCAAAGCGTTGCAATGACTTTTTTCATCTTGTTTCCCCTTGCCCGTCTTGGTTAGTATGCGCGGTTTACCCCGGAAATCGAGGCACCCATGCGCTTTCATGCTACCCGTTTTGCATTCTTTTTGCTCTTGCTTTCCCTGACCCTGCAGGCCAACGCGTGGGAAGACAAGTTCCGTCAACTGGAAGAACAATGGCCCACCCCCACCGTCTATCGTACGGCTTCGGGCGCGCCGGGTGCGCAATATTGGCAGCAACGCGCCGATTACACCATTGCGGTGCGTCTGGATGATCAGAAGCAGGAAATACACGGCCAGGAAACCATCACCTACCATAACCACTCGCCAGACACGCTGACCTATCTATGGCTGCAACTGGACAACAATCGTCTTCAACCGCGTTCTGCCGGAAATTTGGCGCGCCCCGCACCGGATCTGGATGATGAACCCAGTTACAAGGCTCTCCGTGGGCTCCTGGCCGCACAAACCTTTGATGGCAGCCTGAAGATCCAATGGGTCAAGGACGGCGAGGGCAAGCCGCTGCATCATGTGATTGTGGATACCATGATGCGAGTGGATCTGCCGCAACCGCTGAAACCGGGAGAAAACACCCGCCTACAATTGCAATGGCATTACAAGGTCAATGACGGCACCGTGATCCGCGCCCGTACCGGTTACGAGTATTTCGAGGAAGACGGCAATTACATCTACGAGATTGCGCACTGGTACCCGCGCATGGCCGTATACAACGATGTACGGGGCTGGCAGAACAAAAATTTCATTGGTTCCGGAGAATTTACCCTGGAATTCGGTAATTTTGATGTACAGATTACCGTGCCGGCTGACCATGTGGTTGCTGCCACCGGCAAGCTGGTCAATGCGGATGAAGTACTGACAACCACACAACAGCAGCGCCTGAAAAAAGCACGCAAGAGCGCGCATCCGGTGTATATCGTCAAGCCGGGCGAAGCCCGCGAAAATGAGAAAAAGAAAAGCCGCAAGGAAAAAACCTGGCACTTTGTGGCGGAGAATGTACGTGATTTCGCCTTCGCCAGCTCGCGCAAATTCATCTGGGACGCCATGGGCCACGACAGTCAGGGCAATCCGGTACTGGCTATGTCCTTCTACCCCAACGAAGCCGAACCGCTGTGGAGCCGCTATTCCACCCAGGCCATCGTGCATACCATGACGGTCTATTCCCGCTATACCGTGCCATATCCCTGGCCGGTGGCCATTTCCGTCAACGGCCCGGTGGGCGGCATGGAATACCCCATGATCAGCTTCAACAAGCCGCGGCCCGTGGAAGATGGCACCTATTTCGGGGAAACCGTGGAAGGCAAGTGGTGGGAGTACACCAAATATGGCCTGATCTCGGTGATCATTCACGAGGTCGGGCACAACTACTTCCCGATGATGATCAACTCCGATGAGCGCCAATGGACCTGGATGGATGAAGGCCTGAACACCTTTGTCCAGTTTCTCGCCGAGCAGGAATGGGAAGAGGACTATCCTTCCCGCCGCGGAGAGGCACGGGATATCACCGACTACATGCTCAGCCGCCGGCAGGTGCCCATCATGACCAATTCCGAATCCCTGCTGCAGTTTGGCAACAATGCCTATGCCAAGCCGGCCACGGCACTCAACATCCTGCGAGAAACCATCCTCGGGCGGGATCTGTTCGACTACGCCTTCCGCACCTATGCCATGCGCTGGCAGTTCCGCCATCCGGAACCGGCGGATTTCTTCCGAACCCTGGAAGACGCCTCCGGCGTGGATCTGGACTGGTTCTGGCGTGGCTGGTTCTACAGCACCGATCATGTGGATATCGCCATTACCAGCGTGGAAGAATGGGACCTGGACAGCCTGAACCCGGACAGGGAAAAAGCCAAATTGCGCAAGGAGAGGGAGGAGGAGCCGGAAAGCCGAACCCGGCAGCGCAATCGTGCCATTGAGAAAAGGGTGGAGCGATACCCGGAACTCAAGGATTTCTATAACGACTACGACGAGCTGGATGTCACCGCTTCCGACCGCAAGGAATACCGCGAAACCCTGGAAGAACTGGAAGCCTGGGAAAAGAAACTGCTGCAAACGGATCAACGCTTTTTCGTGCTGGAATTCGAGAATCGGGGCGGGCTGGTGATGCCCATCATTCTCAGACTCACCTGGGACAACGGCCAGCAGGAAGCGCTGACCCTGCCGGCGGAGATCTGGCGTTACAACCCGAAGAAGGTACGCAAGTTGCTGGTATCGAAGAATGAACTTGTCAAGGTGGAAGTGGACCCATTTAGGGAAACCGCCGATGCCAACATGGAGAACAACCAGTGGCCACCCAAGATCATCAAGAGCCGATTCCAGCTGCACAAGGAAAAACGCCCGGACAACCCCATGCAGAAAGCACGCAAGGCCAAAAAGGAAAAGCAGGGTTCGGACTGACCACAGCCTGCCTGTGGCTGCTGTTGTGGCTGGCCCAGACGGCATCGGCCCATCCGTATCACACCAGCACGCTGGAACTGAGCCTGAATGCCGATGGCAGCGTATTGCAGATGTCGCTGCGCATGCTGCCGGAGGATGTGGAGCAGATCGCCAGTGAACGGGCTGGCAAGGCCCTGACCCTGCGTGACGAACGGCAGGTGCTGGAGTACATGCGAAAATACATCAGCCGCTACCTGCAAATGCGCCAGCACGGCCAGCCGCTGCACCTGGAGCACTGGAGCATGGAATGGGAGCCACAACAGGTATTGTTCTATTTCCAGGCACACGTGCATCATCTCGATGACCGCCTGACGCTCATCAACCGCCTGCTGCTGGATATTCACCCGGACGGCTTGAACATAGTCGTCAAGCTGCTGGATAACGGCGATCGCGAAAGCTTTATCCTCAACCTGCGGGAAACCCGTTTGCTGGTGAAAGTGGTCCAGTTGCGCAGGGAAGGGTGAACAAGCGTGCGCGTCAGTGGATCCTTTCCAGAGCCTAAGTGCCCACACACATTTGTTGAAAATGCTTCTAAAATGTGATAGTTAGCATAAACAAAGATATCAACTAGACTGAAAGACAGAGATTGCAAAAATGAAGATAAATCACTTAGTTTCTCTTTGCTTTCTACTTGTGGCTGGCATAACATCTGGCCAAGTCCCTTCCGATACGGCTTTTACATTCCAAGGCCAGCTGCATGATAATGGAGTACTTGCATCCGGAAGCTATGATCTTGAATTCACGGCTTATGATGCGAAGACAGGTGGCAACCAGATTGGTAGCAAGAACACTTTGAGCGATACAAGTGTGATTAATGGTATTTTTACCGTTACATTGGACTTTGGCGTGCTATTGACCCACACTACTTGGCTAGAAATAGCCATTCGTACAGCTGGAGTAACTGAAAATTATACTCAGTTGTCCCCAAGAATTCAGGTCACTCCTGCTCCGCTGTCTAACCACGCAACCCTAGCAGACAATATTCCATGGTCCGGGATAAGCCAAGTTCCTGTTGATTTTGCTGATAACGTTGACAATGATACTACCTATGCCGCTGGAACAGGGTTACTCCTCTCCGGCACGACATTATTTGCTGATACCAGCTATCTGCAAAGAAGGGTTAGTGGCACCTGCATAGTAGGCAGTGCAATACGAGCGATTTCTTCAACAGGACAGGTAACATGTGGAAATTTTATATCAAGTGGCCTTAAAACTATTTCTCTGGACGCCTCTGCATTTCGCTCAACTGCATCCGACGATATTACTATTTACCGACCATCTATATTAGGTGGTGGAGGTTTGTTTTTTCGAACCGTTAAATCTTCCGAAGGCGGTGTTTTAGTTGCTCCGGTTGCACTCCCAAGTGGTGCTACTATAAAAACAATCAATCTATACTATATTCTTGAAAATTCCGCACGTACCGACATCATCTTAGATTTTGTCAGTTTTGATTCTATTATATATGATTACAGAACCATTGACAGTATACAATCGGCTGGTCCTACCGGCGGGAGACCTGCTGTCCTTAGCCTGAATCTTAACTATGTGATTTCTCCACAGACTGAATCGTATTTCATCCGAATTCGTCCTACTATAGGCTGGGAAGGTGAGTATAATCGCATTCTGATGGCTACCATTCAATACAATTATTGACAATTGCTATTAATCACTCATTCAACTCACTAACAATATATACTTTACATAATATACATTATGCAGAATAGTAAATAGCCCGCACATCCCCAGACCTCCTGTCAGGGATGTGAGGGAATGCTTTACACCATCAGGCCACTTAATGGTGAGCCACTGAAATCTGGAAAGACAGCCTCCAAATCGACCGGCTGCAGACGAGACTGGATGATACTGCCCAAAACGGCGCG
This sequence comes from Lysobacterales bacterium, assembly GCA_026993285.1. Lineage (GTDB taxonomy): Bacteria > Pseudomonadota > Gammaproteobacteria > Xanthomonadales > S139-57 > S139-57. The sequence continues at coordinate 9,500 of JALWTZ010000368.1, forward strand.
ATAGTCGGTGGTCACCTGCAGATCACCCTTGCCGTACAATTGTGACTCTTCAAGACCGGGCCAGTCGCTGAGCACTTGTCCGCCGTTGACGCCAGCGCCCAGGGCAAACATGACGCCACCATGACCATGGTCCGTGCCACCGGAAGCATTTTCGTAGGCACGCCGGCCAAATTCCGACATGACAACAATGGTAACTCGATCCATGAGATCGCCCAGGTCCTGAACAAATGCACCCAGTGCGGCATTCAAATCTGTTGCACGATCATTAATCGAGGCGACAAGACCATCATGATGATCCCAGCCTGTACTGTCCACCGTAATGATTTCGCTGCCCAAATCAGATCGTATCAGCCGGGCGGCATTCATCAGTGATATGGCAAGGGAACTGTTTTCGTCATAGACAGCCCCGTTCTGTGGCTGAAGCGCGGCGACATTGTTGGCCAGGAGTTCATCCATGGCTTCCAGGGCGTTGATGGCCGTGGTGTCAAGGCTGGCATCTTCCGCATAGGTGGCTTTCATCAGGGTTCGCAACGCTTCCTTGTGGCTTTCCCTGGCCAGCAGATCAAAGTTTTCGATGGTTTCTATGCCCAGTGCGGCGTAATCGCCCTGCATGGCCAGCTGCATGCCAGTGCCGATGGCTGTTCCACGAAACAGGCTGTCCTCACTGGAGGCGGTGAGGTCCAGGTAGCGATTGGCCCAGCCCTGGGGCGTGACCAACGGATCCTGCACGCCCAATTCCATGATGTCCTGTGCCTCGAAATGGCTGTGGCTGTCATGGGGTGAGCCCGTGGCATGAACGATGGCCAGGTCGCCATTCGTATAGAACTGATGCAGCTGGGTCAGTGCCGGATGCAGGCCAAAGAACCCATCCAGGTCCTGCGCGGCATCACTGCCGCCACCGGGCGCGGGTACCGCGGTGCTGGGGCGCAGGTTGTAGTAGTTGTTGTCCGCATAGGGCGGCACCAGGCTCAGTCCGTCAGCAGCACCGCGCAGAAAAAGCGCAACCACCACATTGCCGTTGCCGCTTTTGGGCATGGCTGACAGCGAGGCACTGAATCCACAGGCGCCCAGGGCACCCGCCAGGGCACTGGTCTTGAGAAAGTCACGACGATTGATCTTCATGGGGGAGTACCTCTCAGTAAGTCTGGAACCAGGGAGAAGCCAGCAGGAAAGCCGTGGCCTCACGGGTCTTGTCGATGATTATGCTTGTGGGCAGGCGGGCATTTTCCGGCTTGCCCTCCCCGATCAGATCCACTACCCGCTTGCGGTCGGATGCCGACAATTCACGGTAGAGCAACTGGCTGATCAGCCGGTCGGCCAATTCTCCGGGGGTATTGGCTTCACCGGCCAGATCAAAGGGATTGATCCTGGCGTATTTACTCATGGCCGCTTCCGCCAGTTCAAAAGCCATATTCCAGCGCGATACCAACGCGGCGGAACCGTCCCAGGCCGATTGGGTGTCGGGAAAACCGTCCGGGGTCGTCCAGGTAAACAGGTTCTGCCCCAGGCGGTTGAGGTAGGTAATCAGTGCATGACGATTCAATTGAACGCCGGTCAATGAGGTCAATACCCACGCCTGGCTGGCACGGAGCATGGAAACCATCAGATTAAGCGGGCGCTTGAATTTCTGCCCCTGGCTGTTCTTGAATTCGTCAGAGAGGAACAGCGCGCGGAATATCTGCCGGAGATCGCCATCGGTATCCAGCCAGGTTTGCACAAGCTGATCCACCAGAGATTCCGGCGGGTTGTCGGAAACAAAGCGAACGCACATCTTGCGGCAGACAAAACGGGCCGTGGTTTCACTGGCAGCCAGGTAGGCCAGCAGCTGTTCACCGTCCTCAATGCCCTGCCCCGCCGGATAGGTCACGCCCAGCACCACCTTTTCCTCGTAATCGTGGCGGCCCGATATGAATGCAAAGGCATCTTCAGTGCTGGTATCAAAGCTCCAGCCGGTAAAGCAGCGCGCCGCTTCCAATACATCGGTTTCGGTATAGCCGCCATCCACGCCCAGGGTATGCAGTTCCAGCAGTTCACGAGCATAGTTTTCGTTGGGCCCTTCCACCGTGTTGGAGAAATTGTCCAGGTAATAGAGCATGGCCGGGCTTCTGGCATCCGCCAGCAGCAGGTCGCCAAAACGGCCCAGGGCATGCTTGCGCATCACTTCCCGGTCTTCCCACAGCTTGAGAATGCGTACCGGGCCATCGAACAGATAGACATTGAAGTGATCGTTCCAGAACTCCACGATTCGTTCGAACAGCTGCCGCCGGCTGTAGACCATGCGGTACAGGGTGGCACCGATGATCTGGCTGACACCAACAAACTGGTTTTCGGCATAAGCATCGCTCATGGTATCCAGATCGGCATTGATCAACGGGTAGAGTTCATCCACAACCGCTTCTGTTTCACTATCGTCGATCAGCTCCGGTTCCAACTGCCAGTCCACCCAGGCCTCGTAGCCCATGGATTCGACCTCGGCCAGGCTCTCCGGCGTGATGCCAAAGGTACAGCGGTTAAGCAGATGCACCCGTTCATCAGCATCGGGCAAAGCGGCCTTGTTCCAGACCGGTGCCGTTTTTATCGGGCCGCGGCTGGCGGCCGGGCCGCTTAATATCGCGCCGGCGATGGCCCAGCCCAGATTGGAAACCCACTGTCTTCTTTCTGCTTGCCTGTTCATTGATCCAGCCCTCCGGTTTCACACAATACATCCGGCGTCAGTCGTTCCAGGGGCATTTGCCCGAAACCGTCCGCGCCATTCCAATTGAAGGTGGCATTGAAACAATCCTGAAACTCCAGCCTGCCCGTACCCCATTGAGGCTTGTCCGGCGCCTGCGGGTCATTGGGCAGTCCGTTGACCGGACGGATAAAGGTGAGGTCCACCTGATTGTCCGAGCCGATGAGGCCGGAACCCAGCATCCACTGCCGTTGACCACTGTTGTCGTAGTTGAACCAGTAGGCCACCAGCACACCGTCATCCGGCATGATCTCGATCATCAGCCCCTGTCCGTTCATTTCCGGGTTCCACCAGGAACCAGTGAGGCCGTAATTGATGCTGAAAGAAGGGGTTTCGACCACCACCATGCCCTGCATGGACGGGTCGTTATCGCTGCCGTAGATAAACTGCCCTTCGCTGGTGAAGGTGTGTGTATAAATCCAGCTTCCACCCAGTGCGGAACCGCTGGAAAAACTGCCATCGGCAGCCACCACATTGTGTACACCTTCCCGGTTGGTCCAGCGTACCGTGTCACCCGGCGCAATCTCCACCACTTCCGGGCTGAAATAACCGTTGTAGACGTCCACATCCACGGTAGCCGCTTCGGCGGAAAGGGCCAGTAATGCCATTAATAGCTTCCAGATATTCATGATCTTTTCTCCTCTCAGGGGCAGGCCACATTGGGTGTCAGCCGTTGCAGGTCGATGCTGTCGCTGGTGCCATCCAGGGTGTATTCCAGCCGCGCGGCATCACAGGAGGAAAATTGCAAACTCCCCTCGCCCACCGGTATGGCCTCTGCCACGCCCGGGGTGACAAACA
>JALWTZ010000369.1 GCA_026993285.1 Lysobacterales bacterium
GGAGAGCACGGGCCCGCCAGATCATGGTGGCAGGCAGCCCCCGGGAATGAATAACAGACCGGCATCTGTGATTGTCCGCCCGGCCAACCTGTGGCCGGACAAGTACAGACCGGCAAGCGCCACAGGCCTGCAATGCAGCCTGAATGGCATGGGAAACAACAACTTACATGAAAAGAATGCTGATCAACGCAACTCAGCCGGAGGAGTTGCGCGTGGCCATTGTGGATGGCCAGAAACTCTACGACCTCGACATTGAAACCCCCTCCCGGGAACAGAAAAAATCCAATATCTACAAGGGCAAGATCACTCGGGTGGAACCCAGTCTGGAAGCCGCCTTTGTGGATTACGGCGCAGAAAGGCACGGTTTTCTGCCGCTGAAGGAAATATCCCGCGAATACTTTATTGAAGGCAGCTACTCCGGCAGTGGCCGGCCCAACATCAAGGATGTGATCAAGCAGGGCCAGGAAATCGTGGTCCAGGTGGACAAGGAAGAGCGGGGCAACAAGGGTGCCGCACTGACCACCTTCATCTCCCTGGCCGGGCGCTATCTGGTATTGATGCCCAACAATCCCAAGGCCGGTGGAGTCTCACGGCGTATCGAAGGGGAAGATCGCCGGGAAATCAAGCGGATTCTGGGTGAACTGGATATTCCCGGAGAAATGGGCCTGATCGTGCGCACGGCCGGGCTGGGCAAGGAGCTGGAAGAACTGCAATGGGATCTGGACTACCTCAAGCAACTCTGGGGTGCCATTTCCACCGCGGCGGAATCCCGCCAGGCCCCTTTCCTGATCTACCAGGAAAGCAACCTCATTATCCGTGCCCTGCGCGATTATCTGCGCAATGATATCGGCGAGATTCTGATTGATTCCGAAGACATCCATCAGCAGGCGGTGGATTTCATGCAGCAGGTCATGCCGCACAACCTGCGCAAGCTCAAGTTGTACAAGGACAGCACGCCGCTGTTCAGCCGCTACCAGATTGAATCCCAGATCGAATCGGCCTTCGCCCGTGAGGTGCGCCTGCCTTCCGGTGGTTCCATTGTCATGGATCACACCGAGGCCCTTATCTCCATCGACATCAACTCGGCCCGTGCCACCAAGGGCGCGGATATCGAGGAAACCGCCCTGCAGACCAATCTGGAAGCCGCCGATGAAATTGCCCGCCAGCTGCGGATTCGTGATCTGGGCGGCCTGGTGGTCATCGATTTCATCGACATGTACGACCACAAGAACCAGCGGGCAGTGGAAGAGCGGCTGAATCAGGCGCTGAAGATGGATCGGGCGCGCATCCAGACTGCACGCATCTCCCGTTTCGGCCTGATGGAAATGTCCCGCCAGCGCCTGCGCCCCTCGCTGGGTGAATCCAGCCAGCAGGTTTGCCCGCGTTGCAGTGGCCAGGGCAGCATTCGTGGAGTGGAGTCACTGGCGCTTTCCATTCTGCGTCTGCTGGAGGAAGAATCCATGAAAGAGCATACCGGGCGGGTTGTCGCTCGGGTGCCCAACGCCGTGGCCAATTTCCTGCTGAATGAAAAACGGGCCGCGCTCAGCGAAATCGAACAACGCAATCGGGTACCGCTGCTGGTCGTGGCCGACAGCCTGCTGGAGACGCCACACTACGAAATCCAGCGTATCCGTGCCAGTGAGGTGGAGCAGCATGACCAGCCCAGCTACAAGATCCAGGGCCAGCCGGTCAATCCCGTACAGGAGCTGGAAGAGCACAGCCACAGCAACGCACCGGCAAAGGAAGAACCGGTAGTCAGCCGCATTGTGCCCAGCCAGCCAGCCCCCGAGCGCAAGGCCAAGGCCGAACCGGAAGTCGCTGCTGCCGAAGAAGACCGGCCATCGCTGATTCGTCGCCTGCTGTCTTTCCTCACCACCAAGGCGGAGCCTGAACCGGAGCCTGAAGAAGAAAAGCCCGCGCGCAGCCGGAATCGCCGTGGAGGGCGCAATCGCCGGGGCGGTCGCAACCAGAACCGCGAACAGGGCAATCGGGGTGGTCGTAACCAGGGTAATGCGCGCAACAACCGGGACAACAAGAACAAGCGTGGTGAGGGCGGCAAGAACAGCGGCGAGAACAAGCCAGCTGGCAATGCTGCAGGCCAACGCAAGGGCAGCAAGCCCAGAGTGCAGGATGAAACGGTTGGCAAGGCAGCAGAGAGCCCGCGTGCGGAAGAAAAGAACACGCAAAATGACAAGCCGCGGAACGAAGGTGGCAACCGCAGCCGCAATCGACGCGGTGGGCGCAAGAACAATCGTAATCGCAACGAAGCCAACAGCCGCCCGGAAACCCCGGCTGCAAATGCTGGTGAGGTGGCGGAGAGCAAGCAAAAGCCGGTTTCTGCCACAAGCCAGCCTTCACAGGAAAAGCCGGATACCTCGGTAAAACAGGAAGGCAAACCGGCGGAAGCACGCAAGCCCGCCAATGAAAAACCTGCAGGCAAGCCTGAAGTTCCGGCATCTGCAGACAAGGCTGCGGAAAATGCAGCGGAAAAACCGGCCCCGTCTGTCAAGGAACAGCCGGCCAAGCCAGAGAGCGTGGAAGACAAGGCACTGAAGGCCGGTTCCGCATCCCAGGCTTCCCCGCCTGCCGGTCGCAGCCCGGTCAGTCAGTTGGCCGCTGACAAAGCCACCGATGCCAAGCCGGAAGTGGTAGAGAAGGCTGACAAGCCTGCCGGAAAGCCGAAGCAGACCCGACAGCCCAAGCCGCCGACCGGTGCGGACAAGTCGGCGGAAGAAAAACCTGCAGTGCGCCAACAAGACGAGAAACCGGTGGTTGCAGAAACGGCGGCAAAACCACGTGAACAAGGCAGTGACCCGGAAAACAAACCGGCGGCAGTTCAGGCTGAACCTCGCACCGAGAAAAAACAGGGCAGCAAAGCGGCAGGGGCCGGAAGTGATCAGCACGCGTCTGAAGCCCCCAAGCCTCGGTCCAAACCTGAAAAAACTGAAGCCGTGAAGCCGGAGCAGCCTGCCGAGAAAAAAGCCGCACAGCCTGAGCTGGCAGGGCATGCCGTACCAGCGGAGAAGGTTTTGTCGGACATGGAAAAGCCAAAGGTGGAAAAACTGCCGGAAGCACCGGCAGGACTGTACAAGCTGCAGGACGACTAGGCACTCATGGGCCAGCGCCACGGCATTGCCCGGTTATGGAAAGCAGGGCGTTACAGCTGGCAAGGGCTGAAAGCCTGCTACAACGAGGAAGAGGCCTTCCGACAGGAACTGCTGGCCTTTGTTTTGCTGCTGCCCCTGGCCTTCTGGCTGGGGCAGGATGTGCTGCAAATCGCCTTGCTTATCAGCAGCCTGCTGCTGGTGTTGCTGGTGGAACTGATCAATTCCGCCATCGAAGCCGTGGTTGACCGCTTTGG
>JALWTZ010000370.1 GCA_026993285.1 Lysobacterales bacterium
GCTATACACATTTGCCGACCATGGGCGTGTGCTGAACTGTCCCCGGCACAGCCGTTGTGTCAGCACCGCTTATCTGGCACTCACCCGCATGACCCGCAGCCTTCCCAAGCATGCCGAATGGCTGCCCTGGTACGCCTTTCTTCCCTGGGAAGATTGGCGCCAGGGCCGTCCGGCATTGTTGACCGAGCAACTGCAACCGGCACTGCAGGCCTGGGCCGAACGGGAAAATCCCGGCCCGGCATTGCAACAGCGCCTGCAACTGGCATTCAACCCGGACGATTCCCAGTGGGATCCGGAACGCGTACTTGAACGGTACGAACTGCTCTACCAGGCACGCCTGATTCCGGAATTTTATCTTGATCATCAGCTACCCGTACCGCTACTGCCGACCAGTGGTCGTGCCCTGGCTCATGACCACCGACGCATGCTGGCCACGGCTCTCGGGCGGCTGCGCGGCAAGCTGAAATACCGTCCCGTAGTCTTCGAACTGCTGGAAGAAACCTTTACCCTGCTGCAGTTGCAACAGCTGGTGGAATCCCTGGCAGGCCACCCGTTGCACAAGCAGAATTTCCGCCGTCTGGTGGAACAGACCCAACTGGTGGAAGGCACCGGTCGTTTCCGCTCCATGGGCCGCGGCCGACCTGCCGAGCTGTTTCGTTTTCGGCCAGCTGTGCTGCTGGAAAGGCCCGCTCCAGGACTGCGTATTCGCTGATCCGTAGAGCTTCCACCAAGAAATTGGCTTGATTTTACAGGCATTTGCTGCGAATCTTGACCCTGATGACACAAGGATGAGGGGGGGGGTCCTTGCCAGTACACAGCCATACATCCATCCGTCGGCGTGACATCTTGCGCATGGTTCTGCTGCTGGCGCTGCCACTGATTATTTTGGGTAGCACCAGCCTGCCCTTTCAGGCACAGAAAGCACACGGCTACGTCGGCATTTCCTTCAAGGAAGACCCCAGCCAAAACGGTTTAATCGTAGACTATATCGCTCCGGATAGCCCGGCTGAACGGGCGGGACTTGCTATCGGTATGCGCCTGCTGGCCTACGAAGGGCAACCTGTTTCCACCCTCAAGGGACTGGATCAACTATGGTTCCGCTCTCCACCGCCACAACTGAATCTCACCCTGCAAGATGCCAGGGGCCATCAGCGGGTCTATGCCATTGTACCGGGCCGAAACCTGGACCTGAGCCAGTTGATCGTCAACACCCTGGGCGCTTTCTATTTTTTCGGCATGATCGTGGTACTGTTTCAACAACGGCAAAAAACAGAGGCACGGCTACTCGTCCTGCTTTTGCTGATCCTGAGCATGGATTTCCTCCTCCCCTTTTCACAAGTGCCGAGCCAAATTGTCAATGCCTGGCTGTGGCGCATCAATCTGTGGAACCTTTCAGCCGTCATGGTGCTCAAGTTACACTTTGTGTTGATCTTTCCCGGGCCGGTACGCTTCTACCAGCAACACCGGCGGCTGACCCTGGTATTGCTCTATGGCGCGATACTCCCCGGCCTGCTGTTTCTGACCACGCGTGTGGAAGATACGCTGGATCCACAATCCACCCATTTCTTCTTCACCTTGCAGGTTGTTGTCATGGCATCCATCTGGGCATTGCTGGGCTGGCGATACCACAGAACAACGAACCCGGAATGGAAAAAACAGCTAGCCATAGTCTGGGCCTTTGACACGCCCTACGCATTCACTCAGCTCCTTTGGCATGTGCATGTCTACTATTGGTACATGGATTGGCTGGAATGGCTGAACTGGACCGAGCAACTGGTACTGGCACTCTGGCCCACAGGTATCTTCATCGCCATTGTTCGACATAATTTCTTACAGATTCGCCATAATCTGCGCCCCGAGCCTGTACGCATCTTCATCCAGTTCGCGCTGTTACTCGGGGTATTGCTGCTGGCACAGGAAGGCTACCACCAGTTTGCCCGCTTCATGCCCGGCAACCTGGCCATGCTGGCCATTGCCATTCCTGCGCTAACCTTTTCCACCCAGATTGTCCCTTCCAGCCGCCGGCTGCATGGCTGGCTGGAACACGGCCTGCTACAGGCACATGTACCACTGCACCATGGATTTCGTGAATATCTTGCGAACCGGGAAAACCCTGGTGACGATTTGCAACGGGATCTCCACGACGTCCTGCAGTATCTGAAACAAGTACTGCATCTACCCTGGGTGGGAATTTATTGTCCACCCACGGAAGACAGCAAGGCATTTCAGATACAGGCCGGTCTCATGCCCGTGGAACTGTCCAGGGAATTGCCCTCGCTATGGCAACAACCAGAAACCTTGCTGGCCAAACATGGAGAACGCCTGCAGCAGATCTTTCCACTGCAATGCAATCCCAATAGTGACGAGGGCATTCTCATGCTGGGAAACACCCCGGCACATGCGCGGCAATTGACCGAAGAAGACCAACAGGATCTGCTCATGATCGCCCAGGATCTCGCTGGCAGAATTGAAAGAGCCCAACTCAGCCGACTGGCATCCACTGATTTACTGACCGGCAGCTTGCGGCGAGAAGCCGCGCTGGATGCATTATGCGTACTGCTTGACCAAAGTCGGCGGCATCAGACACCCATCAGTGTCTGCATGGTGGATCTGGATCATTTCAAACAAGTCAATGACCAGTGGGGCCACCCTGCTGGCGATCGTGTGTTGCAAAATACCGCCAGTACCCTGCGCCAGGCTGTACGGCAATCCGACATCATTGGCCGCTACGGTGGAGAAGAGTTTGTGCTGATTCTACCGGAATGTAATGAAGAAGGGCTGCAGCAACTGATGGACAAGATTTTCAGCCGGATCCGCCAGCGTCATACCCACGATAGCCACCGGGCACCGGAAGTAGCCCTGCTCAGCGCCGGCTGTCTTGTGCTGCAACCAGCCATGCTGGAAGGTGAGACAGAGCGATTGGTTGAACATATTTTGCGGCAGGCCGACCAGCTTTTGTACCAGGCCAAGGAACAAGGGCGCAACCGTTATATCATGGGCACATTGGAGCATGATGTTGCCAGCCAAGCCACCCCCATGACCTGAACGGGCCACATCCAATCAAGCAGCAATCAAGAATTGGCCACCCCATGGGGTACATGTCCGGTGGGTACGTGGCTGCTGGCACTTTCGCAATGGATCTCCTGATCATCGAAGAAAATATCGGCACCGAAGGCGGCCAGCACCGGGCCCTTTTCCCGCCCGCCGAGAAACAGGGATTCATCAATACGCACCCCCCATTCCCGCAGGGTAAGAATCACCCGCTTGTGGGCCGGGGCGGAGCGGGCCGTCACCAGCGCGGTGCGTATGGGGTTGCTGGCCGCCGGATAGG
>JALWTZ010000371.1 GCA_026993285.1 Lysobacterales bacterium
CCGGCCAGCACGCAGTCGCCATGGTCGGTAATGACCGCGTCGCCGTTGATGCCACCGGAATAGCTGGCGGAAAACTGGCTGCTGTCGGCGGGCACCTGCAGCAGGATGGGGGCGGTGGGGTCCAGGGTGAAGTCACCGCTGAAGCGAATAGGCACCTGCCAGCTGAAATAGGGGTTTTCCGTGGCGCTGCTGGCATCCTGGCTGGCGGGTAGGGTCAGGTTGCACTGGGCCACCACCGGGTATTGCCCAAGCGCGGGGCGCAGGCCACCCAGTTGCTGGCATTGGGCGATGGCTACATTATTCACACCAATATGGAAGGTGTTGTCCGTCTTGAAACGGATAAACCCGACTTCCAAGAAAAACTCTTCATATCCCTGGCAGCCCTGCAAGGATACCGCCAGAATCACCACGAACCAGAATTTGAACCCACGCATGATACACCTCCCGCAAAAGACCGGCATGCCAGGAGGATACAACTATACCCCTATAAAATTGGGCTATCAATGGCAATTTATTCGCTTTCCTCTGCTTGCAGGCTCAGAGTGCCGGCCTGCACCAGTTGCCGGGCCTGTTCGATATCCGGGGCGAAGTAGCGGTCCCGGTCGTAGAAGGGCACCCGGGCACGCACCAGCGCGTGCGCCCGTTCCAGGGGCGGGCTGGTTTTCAGCGGGCGGCGGAAGTCGATGCCCTGGCAGGCGGCCAGCAGCTCGATACCGACGATGCCGGCGGTGTTCTCTGCCATGTCCGCCAGCCGGCGGGCGGCGAAGGTGGCCATGGAGACATGGTCTTCCTGGTTGGCGGAGGTGGGCAGGGAATCCACCGAAGCCGGATGCGCCAGGGACTTGTTTTCCGAGGCCAGGGCGGCGGCGGTGACCTGGGCCATCATGAAGCCGGAGTTGACCCCGCCGTTTTCCACCAGGAAGGGTGGCAGCTTGCTCAGGTTGCTGTCGATGAGCAGGGCGATGCGCCGTTCGGAAAGCGCGCCGGTTTCCGCCAGTGCCAGGGCGATGTTGTCGGCGGCCATGGCCACCGGCTCGGCGTGGAAATTGCCGCCGGAGAGGATTTCGTCCACCTCGCTGAACACCAGCGGGTTGTCGGTGACCGCGTTGGCTTCATCCAGCAGGATGGTGGCGGCATGTTGCAACTGCTGCAGGCAGGCACCCATAACCTGGGGTTGGCAGCGCAGGGAGTAGGGGTCTTGGACCTTTTCGCAGTGCTGGTGGGAGTCGCCGATTTCCGAGCGTGCTCCCAGCAAGGCCCGCAGGCGGGCGGCCACTTCCTGCTGGGCCGGGTGACGGCGCAGTTGCTGGATGCGGGCGTCGAAGGGCGCGCGGCTGCCCAGGGCCGCTTCCACCGACAGGGCGCCGGCCACCAGGGCGGCATCGAAACAGCGTTCGGCGGCGAACAGGCCCAGCAGGGCCAGGGCGGTGGATGCCTGGGTGCCGTTGAGCAGGGCCAGGCCTTCCTTGGGGGCCAGTTCCATGGGTTCCAGGCCGGCCACCGCCAGCCCTTCGGCGCCGCTGATGATGGCGCCGTTGTGGCAGCACTGGCCTTCGCCCAGCAGCACGGTGGCCATGTGTGCCAGCGGTGCCAGGTCTCCAGAAGCGCCCACCGAGCCCTTTTCCGGCACGCAGGGCCAGATTTCCGCGTTGAACAGGGTAATCAGCGCCTCGATCACCTGCAGGCGAATGCCGGAATAGCCCTGGGCCAGGGCGTTGATTTTCAACAGCATCATCAGGCGAACAGCCTCGTGGGGCAGCCAGCGGCCCATGCCGGCGGCGTGGGAGAGCACGATGCTTTTCTGCAGGGTTTTCAAATCTTCCCGCCCCACCCGCGTTTGGGCCAGCAGGCCGAAACCGGTATTGATGCCGTAGACCGTGCGGCCTTCGTCAACCACCCGGTCCACGCTGGCGGTGCTGGCATCGATGGCGGGGATGCAGGCCGGGTCCAGTTGCAGTTGCACCGGCTCTCGGGCAGCCTGCCGCAGGGTGTCCAGATCCAGCTCGCCGGGCTTGAGGATGAGCTGCATGGCCTACTCCCGTTCCAGCATGGGCAGGTCCAGCCCCTGTTCACGGGCGCACTGGCGGGCGATGTCGTAACCGGCATCGGCATGGCGCATCACCCCGGTGCCGGGGTCGTTCCACAGTACCCGGCGAATTTTCTCGTCGGCCTCGGCACTGCCGTCACACACCACCACCAGGCCGGCATGCTGGGCATAGCCCATGCCCACGCCACCGCCGTGGTGGAAGGAAACCCAGCTGGCCCCGCTGGCGGTATTGAGCAGGGCGTTGAGAATGGGCCAGTCGGAAACGGCATCGGAACCGTCGCGCATGGCCTCGGTTTCCCGGTTGGGGCTGGCCACCGAGCCGGAATCCAGATGGTCACGGCCGATGACCACCGGTGCCTTGAGTTCGCCGTTGCGCACCATTTCGTTGAAAGCCAGCCCCAGGCGGTGACGGTCACCCAGCCCCACCCAGCAGATACGCGCCGGCAGGCCCTGGAAGCGGATGCGTTCCCGGGCCATGTCCAGCCAGTTGTGCAGGTGGGCATTGTCCGGTAGCAGTTCCTTGACCTTTGCATCGGTGCGGTAGATGTCTTCCGGGTCGCCGGAAAGGGCCGCCCAGCGGAAGGGGCCGATGCCACGGCAGAACAACGGGCGGATATAGGCGGGCACGAAACCGGGGAAATCGAAGGCGTTTTCCACCCCCTCGTCGTGGGCCATCTGGCGGATGTTGTTGCCGTAATCCAGGGTGGCGGCGCCTTCGGCTTGCAGCGCCAGCATGGCCTGCACCTGCACGGCCATGGATTGCTTGGCGGCACGCACCACGCCCCTGGGGTCGCGGGTTTTTTCCGCCGCGTGCTGTTCCAGGCTCCAGCCGGCGGGCAGGTAGCCGTTCAACGGGTCGTGGGCGGAAGTCTGGTCGGTGACCACATCCGGGGTGATGCCCCGGCGCACCAGTTCGGGGTAGATTTCCGCCGCGTTGCCCAGCAGGGCCACGGAGACGGCCTCGCCCCGGTCGCAGGCGGAGCGAATGCGGGCCAGGGCCTCATCCAGGCTGTGGCATTGTTCGTCCACATAGCCGGTGCGCAGACGGAAGGCGATGCGTTGCGGGTCGCATTCCACCGCCAGACAGGAGAAACCAGCCATGGTGGCGGCCAAGGGCTGCGCGCCGCCCATGCCGCCCAGGCCGGCGGTGAGTATCCAGCGGCCCCGGGCCTGGCCGTCGAAATGCTGCCGGGCCACGGCACCGAAGGTTTCGTAGGTGCCCTGCACGATGCCCTGGGAGCCGATGTAGATCCAGGAACCGGCGGTC
>JALWTZ010000372.1 GCA_026993285.1 Lysobacterales bacterium
TTCACTCGCCGGTCACATACTGGATGTATGCTCCCGGCTCCTTCAACGGCAGTGCCTTGATCTTCACGAAACCGCTCGCCCAAAATCTGTGCTTGTAGATGGATTACTGGGCGGCTTTTTGGGGCGGTTTGTTTTCCGCAACGCTTCGTTGCAGGTAGCATCTTGCTCGGTCACGTACTGGCTGTACGCTCCCTCCTCGCTTACCCCCTCCGCCTTGTCTGACGAAAAACCGCTCGCCCAAAATCTGTGCCAGTCGCCGGGGAATCGGAAAAGCTTGTTTCTGTCACACATCGTGACCGCCGTTGATGGCTTGAAGAACATCATTGGCTGAATCGGCCCCAGGCCTCCGGCCTGCACGACGGAAAGCAGCGGAAGCAAGCCCGGAAAGCCGCCGTTTTTTGCGGCCCTTTTTTCTGAAAAAAGGGCCTTGCGGGCCTGTTCTGATGATTTTAGAAGCAACCGGGGAAAAGGCCCGCAACAGGCTGCACCGGCTTTCTGATAGCCCTCCAGTATGAATCAAGGCAACTATCCCCGGCGCTACGCCCGGTCCGGCTTCCCTGCCGGCCGTTTAGCCCCGCCGTAGGGGACCACTGGGCGCACGGTCGGGGCTGAACCCAGACGAAAAACCACCTGAATAAAATGTGTCGTAGGGCGGAATAGGCGAATCTGTATTCCGCCGTGAAATTCGAAATGGTTCCGGTGCAATACGCTGACGCTATTGCACCCTACGATTTTTGGGCGGCTTGTTTCGCGAATCTCTGCGTTACTGCCGCTTCACTCGCCGGTCACATACTGGATGTATGCTCCCGACTCCTTCAACGGCAGTGCCTTGATCTTCACGAAACCGCTCGCCCAAAATCTGTGCTTGTAGATGGATTACTGGGTGGCTTGTTTTGCGATTCTCCAAGTGACTGCCGCTTCACTCGCCGGTCACATACTGGATGTATGCTCCCTCCTCTCTCCAACGAGTCCCGCTTACTGGTCCTGTTGCTGGGCCTGTTGTTCGGCGATTTGCTTGTGTACTTCGGCCATATCCAGTTCACGGGCCTTGGTGATGATTTCTTCCAGTGCGGATTCCGGCAGCATGCCCGGCTGGGAGAAGATCATCACCCGCTCGCGCATGACCATCAGCGTGGGAATGGAGCGGATCTGGAAGTAGGCAGCCAGTTCCTGTTCTTCTTCCGTGTTGATCTTGCCAAAGACGATGTCTTGGTGGTTTTCCGAAACCTTCTCGAAGATGGGCGCGAAGTTCTTGCAAGGTCCACACCAGGGCGCCCAGAAATCCAGAATGACGAAATCGTTGTTTTCCACAACTTCGTTGAAGTTGTCCTTGGTGAGGTTGACGGTTGCCATGCGGGGGGTATCCTTGTTCAAATTTCAGTAAATTCTAATATATCGCTCCTTTTGTTTCAATCCTCGGGCAGGCTGTCTTCGATCATCATCCTGGCCTCTTGCCATAACAGACGGGCACCTTCCTCGATGGTTTGGTTGCGGGCCAGTACCTGTGAACGGCCGACACCGTGCATACGCCAGCTCTTGCCACCGGTGCCATGGTTGTGGGTTACCGGCAGCAGGCGGTCCACGGCGGCGGCAAAACGGGCTTCCGCCGTTTCACCGGCTTCGAACTCGTCCCAGATGGCCCGGAAGTGGGCCGCCTGATCGGCCGGCAACAGGCCAAACAGCCGCTCGGCGGCCTTTTGCTCCTTCCCGGCCTTGGCCGCCATGGCGGCTTCATCGTACACATAGGTATCACCAGCGTCGATTTCGACGATGTCATGCAACAGCATCATCTGGATGACCTTGCAGACATCCACCGGTTCATTGGCATGTTCGGCCAGCACCCATACAGCCATGGCTACATGCCAGGAATGCTCGGCACTGTTTTCCCAGCGTTCCTCGTGCAGCAGCAGGGAACGGCGCTGAACCTGCTTGAGCCGGTCGATTTCCCGCAGGAAGTCCATTTGCTGCTGCAAGCGCTTCACAGGCCGGTTCTCCCGGTAATGCCATTGCGAAAACCTCCATTGGCTCCCGTGCCCAGCCAGATGTTCCACAGTGACCGGTTGATATCCGAGCCGACGAAGTGCAGGGCTTTCTTGCCCCCCACATAGAGTACGGTACCGGTATCGGGCTGATATTCGAATACCCAGCGCCGATTGGCCGGTTGCTTGCCCAGCATGCTGACATATTGATCAATACGGGCCTGGTTGCGTTGCAGGTTTTCCTTGTCCGGAAAACCTTCCGTCAGTTTCTTGTTCCACCACTGGCCAATCCGGTCGGCGGCCAGCAGTTTGTTGCGCCAGACCAGTTCCAGCCGCTTGGGGGTCAATTCATCCGCTGCGGAATCAGCCGTCTGACCGCGGGGAACATACAGGCCGGCCATGAACAGGGGCAGAAAACGCTCGTTCCAAGTGGCCGTGCCCAGCAGTTTCAGGGGCTGGCTGAAGCCTGCGCTGACCAGCTCGGTATCAAAGCTAGCCGTGCGCTCCATCACCTGTTGCGGTGGGACATTCTGTGCCTGGGCCACCAGCGTGGTCAGTAACCACATGCAGCACACGCTGCGGGTAAGGAATGGTAATTTCATTTTGCTTGAAGGCCTTCCAGATATTCAGGTTTACGGCGGAACGCACATTGGTCACGCCATTCTGCGGGTCGCTGATCCATACGCGCAATTCCAGTTCGATGCCACTGTCTCCAAAACGCACCAACCGCGCAGCCGGTGCCGGGTGGGCCAGTACACGCTCCACCTTGCTGCCGGCTTCTTCCATCAGTTGCATGGCCTGTTCCGGTTCGTTGTCGTAGCTGATGGAAACCGGGATTTTCAGGCGCACGCGCGGGTCGGAATAGCTCCAGTTGATCACCTCGGAGGTAATCAGGTTTTCATTGGGCACCAGCCGTTCCACCCCATCGCGGTCACGCACCACCAGATAACGGGCACGCAGTTCTTCCACCCAACCGAAAGTGCCACCCAGGGAGATGACATCCCCCGGCTTGATGGAGCGGTCCAGTACCAGAATGAAACCACTGATGAAATTGCTGGCAATGCGCTGCAGGCCAAAGCCGATGCCCACACCCAAGGCACCGCCGAAGACGGTGAGCGCGGTCAGGTCGATACCCACGCTTTCCAGTGCCAGCAACAAGGCCAGTACGACGATAATCACCCGGCTGAACTTGACGATGCCCACTTTCATACGCGGGCTGAGATAGCGGGCACGATTGACATTACGTTCCAGCACATTGCCCAGTACCAGTGCCAGCAATACCATCACCGAGGCGGAAATCAGCAACTTGAGTACCGACAGCAGGGAGATACGGCTTTGCCCCAGCACGATGGCCGGGCCATCCAGCGCCTCGGTGATGACCGGAAGCCAGCCCAGCAGATAGAGCGCGACGCCCACCCAGACCAGGGTGCTGATGACCGATTCCCAGGCCCGCAAACCGGGCGTGGGGCGGAAAGTGCGTTGCAACACATACACCACAAAACGCACCAGCGCCAGGGCCGTTGCCAGGGTCATGGCCAGCCGCAGCACGGTTACCGGTTCTTCAAGAACCGTCAGAATGGCACGGGCCAGCCCGACCAGCAGGATAAAGGTCAGTGGCAGCAACAGGCGTTCCAGCAGACGCAGGGCAATTTCACGCAGGTTGCCCGCCAGCTTGTCTCCCATGTGGCCATCCAGCCAGCGGCGATAGCGGCGGGTCAGCCACCAGGCCGGCAGGCCGGCCAGCAGCAGGCTGGGCCACTGCCACCAGAAGCCGGGCCGGGCCATTTCCAGGTTGATCCAGGTTTGCAGGTTTTGCCACCATTCCATGGGTACAAAATAGCACAATTCCGCCAGGCCAAGGCCTCCGGTACAAGCCCGTGCTATTGCATCACCCGATGGATTTCCCTAGAATTGCCCTCCCGACGCCTGGCCGGCATAGCTCAGCTGGTAGAGCAACTGATTTGTAATCAGTAGGTCCGCGGTTCGAATCCGTGTGCCGGCACCATTTTTCTTCAATTCTCGGCGAACAGGTCTGCAAACACTTCGTGGTGCACCACCTGCTCCTCGAACTCCAGCAGGTATTGCTGGTCTTCCGGATAGTATTTGGCCTTCTCCAGCGCCTCGCCGGCAAAATTGCGTATGACTTCCAGGCTCTCCCACCAGGTAATCAGGGTGAAATGGGCCACCTCCCCTTCCAGTCGACGGAGAAAGCTCAGACGCACAAAGCCTTCCGTGCCCTGATAGTCGGGTATGGCGCGTTGCCGCAGAAAGTCCGTATAGGCTTCATAGTCACTCGCGCGGGTTCTGCCGTGCCAGATGCGTGCAATCATAAGCTGGTCTCCTCAGTGTTCATCGCCGTGATAGATCCACATGGCCCGTGTCTGGCCGGCAGGCTGGAAGCCTGCCTTGTGGTAAAAATCGATGGCATCGCCGTCGGCAACCACCATCTGCATGTGGAAATGGCTGTATTTTTCCTGCATGCGCGCCATGATTTGCCCACCGACACCCTGCCCCTGATAGTCCGGATGCACCAGCAGGTGGGGATAGTAGACTACCAGATGCCCATCGCTGATGGCATTGCCCAGGCCCACCAGGCGATCTCCATCCCAGGCTGTAATCAGGGTGTCGGAATGGAGCAGCCCCTGGCGCAGGGCTTCCGGTTTGGAAGCCGCACTCCAGCCATGAGCCTGATACAGGGCCAGCAGTTGCGCCGTGGTTGGTTGGGCAGAATCACTCAATTGAATGGGCATGGCGGCCTCACGCTTTGTCAACGAGTTGAACTGTATAGCAGTTACCCGGCCAGACCAAGCCTCGGTGATCGGGCTGCTGCCGGGATGCCGGCAGTGTTATCATGGAGCTTTTCAAGAGATCGACCCATGCAAGACAGCGATACGCTCAAGAATCTGGTTGTAACGGCCATGGAAGATGCCAAGGCCCAGGAAATTACCGTGCTGGACTTGCAGGGCAAGACTTCCCTGTGTGATTTCATGGTAATCGCCTCCGGCACCTCACAGCGTCATCTAAATACCATTGCCGAGCGTGTCAGCCTCAAGGCCAAGGAAGCCGGCTACCCGCCACTGGGCGTGGAAGGGGAACGGGAAAGTGAATGGATTCTGGTGGATCTGGCCGATGTCGTGGTGCATGTCATGCTGCCGGCTACCCGTGCCTTCTATAATCTGGAAAAGCTCTGGTCGGAACTGGAACCGGAGTTCTGATCCGTGAAGCTCCACCTGCTGGCCGTGGGGCAGAAAATGCCCGCTTGGGTACAGCAGGGCTGTGCCGAATATGACAAGCGCATGCCGCCCCATCTGAAGATTCAACTGAAGGAAATCCCACCGGCCCAGCGTGCACAGAAGAAACCGGTGGCCCAATACCGCGAGGAAGAATGTCAGCGGCTGGCAGCAGCGCTGCCGCCCCAGGCCCATGTGGTGATGCTGGATGTGACGGGCAAGGCGTGGAGTACCGAAGAGCTGGCGCAGCAGCTGGATGGCTGGCAGCAGCTGGGCCAGCCAGTGGCACTGACCATTGGCGGGCCGGACGGCTATACGGAAGCCTTCCGCCAACAGGCACAGCAGCGCTGGTCCATGGGGCCGTTGACCTTGCCTCACCCACTGGTACGGGTGGTGTTATACGAGCAGTTGTATCGCGCCTACAGCATCCTTGCCGGGCACCCCTACCACCGCGCTTGAAACCAGCCTCAGTCCGCCTCCCGCTCCCAGCGTTCAAAGACCATCCAGAAGAGATTGCGCTCGTCTGCCGGGTGGGTGATGCGTTCGACACAGCGCCACTGTTCAGCATCCCAGGCCGGAAACCAGGTATCCGCTTCGGCCACTTCGGTATCGATGCGGGTCAGCCACATGCGCCGGGCATCCGGCAACAGCGTGGTATACAGCTCTCCCCCACCGATGACCATGATTTCTTCCCGCCGCGAGCGCAGGGTTGCCAGATCGTGCAGTACGCTGACCCCTTCGGCGGCAAAATCCGGATCGCGGGTCAGCACCAGGTTTTCCCGCCCCGGCAGGGGCCGGCCGATGGATTCAAAGGTCTTGCGGCCCATGAGTACCGGATGGCCCAGGGTTTTTTCCCTGAAATGCCGCAGGTCCGCGGGCAGGTGCCAAGGCATGGCCCCGTTGCGGCCGATGGCCCGGTTGCGGTCCATGGCGGCAATCAGGGTGAGGTTCATACCGCCACCGGCGCGGGAATATGCGGGTGATGCCGATAGCCCACCAGTTCGAAATCCTCGTAACGGAAGGCGAACAGGTCTTTCACTTCCGGGTTCAGGCGCATGTGTGGCAGGGGATAGGGTTCGCGCTTCAACTGCTCCCGGGCCTGCTCCACATGGTTGCTGTAGAGGTGTACATCACCAAAGGTATGCACGAAATGGCCCGGCTTCAGACCGGTGACCTGGGCCACCATCAGGGTCAGCAGGGCATAGCTGGCAATATTGAAGGGCACGCCCAGAAAGATGTCGGCACTGCGCTGGTAGAGCTGGCAGGACAGGCGCCCGTCGGCCACATAGAACTGGAACAGCGTGTGACAGGGGGCCAGGGCCATGCGGCCACGGGCCACATTTTCCTGCGGTGAAAGGGTTTCGTCCGGCAGGTCGGCCACATTCCAGGCCGACAACAGCAGGCGGCGGGAGTCGGGGTTTTGCCGGATCTGCTGCACCAGTTCGGCCATCTGGTCCACTTCCCGGCCATCCGGGGTCTGCCAGCGGCGCCATTGCTTGCCGTAAACCGGCCCCAGTTCGCCGGTTTCGCTGGCCCATTCGTTCCAGATGCGCACGCCGTTTTCGTTGAGGTAGCGGATATTGGTGTCGCCCTGGAGAAACCAGAGCAACTCGTGAATGATGGATTTCAGGTGCAGCCGCTTGGTGGTGACCATGGGGAAGCCTTCCGCCAGGTCAAAGCGCAGCTGGTGGCCGAAGCTGGAACAGGTGCCCGTGCCGGTGCGGTCGCCCTTGCGGGTGCCCTGTTCCAGCAGGTAACGCATCAGGTCCAGATAGGCTTTCATGCTTGCTCCTCCCGTGCTGTTCGACAGGCCCAGAACATCAGGCCCGCGCCCGCCAGTATCATTGGCAGCGAAAGCAGCTGCCCCATGCTCATCCAGCCCAGGGCCACGAAACCCAGTTGCGGATCGGGCTGGCGGAAGAATTCACTGCTGAAGCGTACCAGGCCATAACCGATGCCGAACAGGCCGGAAACCGCACCGGCAGGCCGGGGCTTGCGGCTGTAGAACCACAGCAGGGCAAAGAGGAGAACCCCCTCGCCCAGAGCCTGATAGAGCTGGGAAGGATGCCGGGGCAGCAGATCGTAGGCCGGGTAGATCATGGCCCAGGGCACATCCGTGACCCGGCCGGGCAGCTCGCCATTGATGAAATTGCCCAGTCGGCCCAGACCCAGACCAATGGGCACCAGTGGCGCCACAAAATCCATCACCGCCCAGAAAGGCCGCCGTTGCCGGCGTGCATACCACCACAGGGCCAGCAGCACACCCAGCAGGCCACCATGAAAGGACATGCCCCCCTGCCAGACCATGAACAGGCTCCAGGGCCGGGCCAGCAGATCGGGCCAGGCATAAAACAGCATGTAGCCCACACGCCCACCCACGATGACACCGATGGCACCATAGTAGAGTACATCCATGACCTGCTCGGCCGTCCAGTCCCCCCGCTGGCGGCCCCGTCGGCTGCCCAGCAGGTAGAAGGCGGTGAAACCGGCCAGATACATCAGCGCGTACCAGTGAATCTGCAGCGGTCCCAGGTGCAGGGCCACCGGATCCCAGCCCGGATGGGTCAACATGCCAGTCTCCGTATCACAAAGCCCTTGAGGTATTCGGTTTCCACCATGGCCGGATGAACGGGATGGTCGGGGCCCTGTTGCAAGTTTTCCAGCACCTGCAGGGGAATGCCCTGTCGCATGCCCGCGCGGTTGATGGTCTTGCGCAGTTCATCGCGGGACAGGTGTTGCGAACAGGAAAAGCTGAACAGTACGCCACCGGGGCGCACGATCCGCAAGGCCAGTTCATTCAGGCGCTGATAGGCCCGCTGCCCATCACGCTGATCACGCTTGCGCTTGATCAGCGCCGGTGGGTCCAGCACCACCACATCGTACTGGCGGCCAGCATCCGCCGCTTCCTGCATCCACGCCTGAACATCCTTCTGGCAGGCTTTCACCCGGTCGTTCAACTGGTTGTCTTCCGCGGCCCGCTGAACACCGGCAACGGCTGCCGGAGAAGAATCCACGCACACCACCGATTGTGCGCCGGCCTGGGCGGCACGCAGCCCCCAGCCTCCCAGATAGCTGTACAGGTCAGCCACATCCGCGCCGGCCACGTACTTGCCCAGGCGGTAACGGTTGGCCGTCTGGTCGTAGAACCAGCCGGTTTTCTGGCCCTGGGTCAGTGAGGTGCGGAACACCAACCCGGCCTCATGCACTTCCACTTCATCCGGCATTTGCCCGAAAACCAGTTCGTTTTCCGCCGGCAGGCCTTCCAGTTGCCGCACCGCCACATCATTGCGCCAGATCAGGCTGCGTGGCTGCAGCAGCTCATCCAGCGCGCTTTCGATTTCCGCCTGGAATCGCTGCATGCCTGCCGTGGTAATCTGGCCGCTGCAGTACTGGCCGAAACGATCCAGCACCAGCCCCGGCAAGCCATCCGATTCTCCAAAGCACAGGCGGTAATAGGGTTCCGGGTAGATGGCCTGGCGCAGCGCCAGTGCCTGCCCGAGACGCTGGCGGATGAGCACGCCATCGAGCGCGGTTTCCAGCGAACGGGTCACCAGCCGCGCACAGATCAGCGAGTTGGGGTTGACATAGCCGGTACCGATGACCCGCGAGCTGGCCGAGACGATCATCACCGGCTGCCCCGGCTTGAAACGCTTGAGCGGCGTCTTGCGGTTGTCCACCTCATTGCTGTAGACCCACAGATGGCCGGCCAGCAGGCGTTTTTCTTCCCGTGGCTTCAGTTGCAGCAGATGAAAGCGGGTGGGGTCGCTGCGCTCAACCATGCCAGGCCAGATCCGGTTCCCTGGCGGCCTTGACCTCATCCAGCCGTTTCACCGGCAGGGTCACCGGCGCGGCCTTGATGGGGGCGATGTCCGCTTCCGCCTGGGCGAGTATCTCCGCCATGGCGGTGACAAAGGCATCCAGGGTTTCCTTGCTTTCGGTTTCCGTGGGCTCGATGAGCAGGCATTCCGGCACCAGCAGCGGGAAATACACCGTGGGCGCGTGAAAGCCCTTGTCCAAAAGCGCTTTGGCCAGGTCCAGCGCCGTCAGTCCCAGTTCCTTGGCCTGGCGCTTGAGAGTGACGATGAATTCATGGCTGGCACGCCGGCCGGGATAGGCCAGGTCAAAACCGGCTTCCTCCAGCGCCTTCATCAGGTAGTTGGCATTGAGGGTGGCATATTCGGCCACCCGCTCCATGCCTTCCCGCCCCAGCATGCGGGCGTACACATAGGCGCGCAGCAGCACACCGGCGTTGCCGGCAAAGGCGGACAGCCGCCCAATGCTCTGCGGCCGTTCGCTGGCATCCTGCAGGTAGTAGCCTTCCTCGTTCTTCGCCACCACCGGCAGGGGCAGGAAGGGTTCCAGCCTGGGGCCCACGCCCACCGCGCCGGAACCGGGCCCTCCACCACCGTGAGGGGTGGAGAAGGTCTTGTGCAGGTTCATGTGGATGACATCGAAGCCCATGTCCCCCGGGCGCACCTTGCCGAGAATGGCATTGAGGTTGGCCCCGTCGTAGTAGAGCAGGCCACCGGCATCGTGCACCTTGCGGGCAATCTCCTGAATGCGCCGCTCGAACACGGCCACGGTGGAGGGGTTGGTGAGCATGATGCCCGCGGTATGCGGGCCCAGGGCCGCATCCAGGGCGGCCATGTCCACATCGCCATCCGGGCCGGTGGGGATCTCCCTGACCTTGTAGCCGCACATGACCGCCGTGGCCGGGTTGGTGCCGTGGGCCGCGTCGGGGACGATGATTTCCCTGCGGGCCGTATCACCACGGGATTCGTGGTAGGCGCGGATCATGGCCACGCCGGCCAGTTCGCCCTGTGCACCGGCCATGGGAGTGAGGGACACGGCCTGCATGCCGGTGACCGCCGCCAGGATGTCCTGCAGTTCGTACATGCACTGCAAAAAGCCCTGGGACAGGGCCGGCGGCGCCAGCGGGTGCCGGGCCAGGAAGCCATCCAGCATGGCCAGGCTGTTGCAGGCCCGCGGGTTGTACTTCATGGTGCAGGAACCCAGCGGGTAGAACTGGGTATCGATGGAAAAATTCTGCTGCGAAAGCCCGGTGTAGTGGCGCACCACGTCCAGTTCGGATACTTCCGGCAGGGCCGGTGGGGCTTCTCGCAGTTGATTGGCCGGCAGCGTGGTGGCCTGATCGGCATCAGGCCACTGCACCCGGGCAGTACGACCCGCCCGGCTGCGTTCAAAAATGGTAGTCATGACTTCAGGCTCGCAAAACGGTAATGACTTGCATTATCGCCTGTTCAAGGCCGGAGATTCCAGTACCTGGCCCTGCCAGCGGCGAACACATCCAAAAACGCCTCCATGGACAATGCCCATGGAGGCGTTTCGGGCCGATGAAGGCCGGCCTATTTTCCGCTGTCGCCTTTCAGGTGTTCGGCAAAGAAGGATTCCATCTGGCTGTAGAAGTCATGGCGGTTTTGCTGCTGGAAATAGCCATGGCCTTCATCCCGCTGCATCCAGATATAGGGCTTGCCCACCTTGTCCAGCGCCTTGCGCATGGCGATTCCCTGTGCCATGGGCACCCGCTGGTCCCGCTCGCCGTGGGCGATAAAGATGGCTGCCTTGATCTTTTCGGCATTGTAGGCCGGCGATTGCGCCTTCTGTTCTTCCACGGTATCGGGCAACACCCGCTTGAGAAAGATCTTTCCGCTGCGGCTCTTGGGAATATCGCCAGCCTTCTGCATCACCAGCAGGTCATAGACGCCCACATAGCCGATGGTACACTTGTACAGGTCCGGCTCGCGCACCACACTCATCAGCGCCGCGTAGCCACCATAACTACCACCGTAAATACAGATACGATCCCGGTCGGCAATGCCCTGATCGATGGCCCAGTGCACGGCGTCGGTGAGGTCGTTCTGCATGTCCGTGCCCCATTTCTTGTAACCGGCGCGCTCGAAGTCCACGCCGTAACCACCGGAACCACGGAAGTTGATCTGCAACACGGCATAGCCACGATTGGCGAGAAATTGCACTTCCGGGTTGAAGCCCCACATGTCCCGCGGGCCATGCGGGCCACCGTGGGGATTGATGATCAGTGGAAGATGCTTGTCCTGACCCTTGGGGCGTGTCAGATAACCATAGAGTTTCAGACCATCACGGGCAGTGACTTCAATGGGTTCCATCACCGCCATGTCCTTTTCCTCGAGCCAGGGATAGGCTTCGGCAAGGAAGCTGGCCTTGTTGTCCTTCAGATCGAACATGTAGAACATGCCGGGGTTGGTGTCGGAACGTACATGCAGCACGGCCTTTTCACCATCTCTGGTATAGCTGGTCAGGGTAACCGCCGAGCCGGGGAAGGAAGCCAGCAGGTTGCGCCGCAACACGGTTTCCGGGTGCTGCCTGTCAATCCAGAACACGGCCGGCGTATCCGGCATCAGCACCACACCAAGCAAATCCTTGTCACGAGAGTAGATACCGGCCAGCAGATCCACCCGCTTGTTGTGGTAGAGCAGTTTGAGCTTTTTGGCCTGCATGTCGAAGGCATACAGGCTCATCTCCGGGAATTCATGGTTGGAGAGGAAATAGAAGGTGTTGTTGTCCCGGCTGAAACCCAGTGGGCTGGCAGACGGGCGTTTCGTTTCGCCCTTCAGATGAAAGGGGCGCCAGTCGTTTTTCTTGCCATAACGAATCAACAGTGTTTGACTGCCGTCTTCCTCGCCACGCAGTGCAAAACGCGGCTCGTGATTGCGATCCAGCGCGATGGCGTGTACTTCTTCATTGGGCCCGCCAATATATTTCATCCGTCCGGTGCGTACATCCACTTTCTGCAGTTTCAGCCCGTCCGACTTGAACAGGGCCACAATTACATGGTTGGGGTCATCGGGCAGCATGTCCTGAATGCCGCCATAGCCGTAGTGGTTCGAACCCTTGGAATCTCCCTGGCTGACCAGCCATTTGCGCTTCTTGCCGTTAACATCACCGGCAAACAGCATGCTGGGCTTGGCCCGCTTGTCCAGATTGCCCTTGACCTCGGTCACTTCCATCAGAATACGCTTGGGGTTGGCCCAGTAGAAATTGCGAATCTGGCGGTTGTCACCAAACTCGTAGGTACCACGAATCTTGTTGCTGCCCAGCTGAATAATGACCAGCTTGACCTGGGATCCTTCCTGGAAGTTGGCGGCGATATGCTTGCCATCCGGTGAAATCTTGATGGTGCGGTACTTCGGAAACTGGATGAAGTCATCCACGCTATAGTTCTTGGACCAGGCCGCAGTTTGCACCAGCAATAGCACCAGCAGAAGTAAACGAGACATGTTGAACAATCCCCAAAATGTTGAAGCCCACCATTCTACGGATTCCCGATCACTTGACCACATGACCAAAGTCACGGGCGCAAAGTCAAGATCTTCGCTGTACTGCCGTTATACTGTCTGTCTTTTCAGAGGAGTCCTGCCTTGATCTCCCGGAGCTGCCTGATTCTGCTGTTGCTGTCACTTCATGCCTGGCCTCAGCCTGTGATGGCGGATACGCGCCTGAGCATGACGCAGGAACCCGCCGTGCAGCAGCGCCGGCAACGGCCCAAGCCTGCTCGTGGCAGTTACGACCTCGCCTTTGATTTCTATGATGGCC
>JALWTZ010000373.1 GCA_026993285.1 Lysobacterales bacterium
GATGTCCCCCTTGTTGAGCGCGGCTTGCTTGTGTTGCTCGTTGAGGAAGCGCTGACTCAGCAGCCGGGTGACGGGGTAGGGAATGGGCAGCGTGGGTGCCTGCCACCATTGCTGGATTTCCGGCCAGACCTGCTGGATGGCCTCGGGTTTCAACCCGTTGCCCTTGTTTCGCTTCAATCCGCTGTGTTGTTGCAGTTGCTCCCAGATGACGGCGTGCTGGCTTTCCCATTCCGGTTGCAGCGCTTCGATTTCCGCCAGCAGGGTGGCGGCATCTTCCGTGGGCCAGGGTACGATTTCGGGGCTGGCCGGTTGCAGCAGGGGCGTGAGGGCCCGGGCCAGTTTTTCCGGCTGGTTGAACTGATGCATGCGGGCGAACTGCCAGAGCAGGGGGTCGGGCAGCGGAGTTTGCATGCCGTGGATGCGTATCCAGTCCTGAACCGCCTGCAGGCGGAATGTATTGTCCTCCTGAAGCTCAAGTTGAAGATTTTCCCCGCTTTCCAGCGCGTGCAATTGCAGTGCCTGCCAGCAGAAACCGTGGATGGTGGTGATGGGCGCCTGGTCCATCTGGTTCAAGGCTGTGTGCAAGCGTTGGCGAATGGTGTTTTCATCCGTTTCAGCCAGTGCATTTGTCATCAGGGCCTGCAGGCTCTCGTCCGATTCATCACGGGAACGCAGCCAGTGCAGTGCCTGCTCCAGCCGTTGTTGCAGGCGGTCATTGAGCTCGGCGGTGGCCGCGCGGGTGAAGGTGACCACCAGGATGCCATCCACGGCATGGCCACCCAGTACCAGCCGCAGATACAGATTGGCCAGGGTAAAGGTCTTGCCGGTGCCGGCGTTGGCCTCGATCAGATGCCAGCCGTTCAGTGGCAGCTGCAACAGGGCATGGGCATCCAGTACCTTCATGATGAAGCGGCCTCCTCCATGCCCAGCCAGTTTGACAACTGGCGTATCTGTTCGACGAAGACCTCGTCCGGTTGCCAGTGGCGGCCACGAAGCCACTGACCGGTCCAGAAATCCTGCCGGTCTCCCCGGTGGAACGGGCTGCCCTGGAAAGCGTGTTGTATTTCCCGCCAGGGTGGCGTTTCATCCCGCAGACCCTGCAGCGCGGCCCAGCCGGCCTTGCGCAACAGGGGCAGTGGTTGTTGCATGCCCTGCTGGTACCATTGCAGACCCGTGCACAGGCGTTCGCAGGCCAGGATGACATCCAGCGGCGGCAGGTGATGAAAAGCCGGTGCAATTTCTGTGGTTCGGTACAGCCAAAGACTGTGGCTGGCATGGCCACTGGCACAGGCCAGCAAGTGGGCCAGGTGGACCCGGCTCCATCGGCCCAGGTGTGGTGAGCCGGGTTCCAGAAACACCAGCCCCTGATCGTCACGCAGGGCCGGCAGGCTGCCCTGGATATGCACGGGGCCATTGGCCGTGGGCAATTCAAGATCGATCCACAGGGGAGTTTCCTGCCATCGACCCCGGTATTTCGGCAGTGCAGGCCAGGTTTGTTCCGCCCGATGCACGGCTTGCTCAAACAGATCCGTTCCCAGCGGGGGTGGAGGCAGGATGCCCTGATTCAGCAGTGCGTTTTCGTCCCCGCCCTCGCCGGTATAAAAGCGCTCCAGTACCTGTTGATTCAACTGCCAGCGTTGCAGGGTGGACAGGCTGAAGGGCTCCTCTTCCCGTGTTTCGGCTGCTTCCGGAGCCTGTATCTGCAGTTGTTCTTGCAGATAAGTGCGCAACGGATGCTCAAAAAAGCGCAGCAGCGCTGCCGGAGAAAGTGTAAGGATCTCTTCGGTGTTTTTCTTCTCTTCCTGCCCTGACGCCGGTTCCACCATCACTGAAGAGGGCTGGCACAGGGACAGCGCATGGGTGTCAAAGCAGGGCATGGGGGCCTGGAATCGTTCCGGTGAAAAGGGATGTAGCGGCTGGTCGTGCAGGATGGCAGACACGATATTCTCTTCATCCTGCAGGCGAAAGTGCTGCTGGATGGTGTTCAGCAGCTGGCGCAGGGGCAGGGCGGCGGGAAGGGTTTCATTGGTTTGCGGGTTGCGACCACTGTAGCTGATCCAAAGTTGCTCACGGCAAGCCATCAGCGTTTCCAGCATCAGGCCACGGTCTTCCTGTCCCGGATGCGGGTCTGTGGCCAGGCGATAAAGGTGCATGCCGTCAAAACTGGCGGGCCGATGGCGGCGAGGGAAACGCTGGTCATCCATGCCCAGCAGGCAGATGACCGGATAGGGCACACCCCGCAAGGGTTGCAGTCCACAAAAAGTGATGCCACCGCTGTACTGGCGAAGACTGCTGCCACGCTTGCGAAAATGCTCATTGGCGAGTGTTTGCACGATACCCAGAGGAACGGTGGTATCTGTATCCATTGCGGCCAGTTCGGCCAGCCAGGTACGGATGCTGTTCCAGGCTTCCGCGTCGGCTTCCTGTTCCTGGGTCAGGGACTGGAGCAGGGTTGTCAGTACTTCGGCCCAGCCTCCGGGGGTATGCGAGGCTTGCAGTTGCCCACGCCAGTATTCCAATTGCTCCAGGTATTGGTACAGGTGGCCAACGGCGTCAGGCCGCCGATTGCCGGTACGCAGGGGAATGGGCACGAGTGTAGCCAGCGGGTCGTCGTCATCCAGCACTTGCCCCAGTACCAGCCGGTCCAGTGCCAGTTGCCAGCTGTACCAGGGGTGAGCGGGCAGACCCAGTGCCTGCCGATGGCTGGCGTGCAGGCCCCAGCGGGCATTGGCCTCGCGGACCAGAGCAAGGAGATCTTCCAGGCTTTCGGCGTTCAGCCCCAGAGCTGCGTGTACAGAAGGGCTTTCCAGTTGGGTGCTGATTTCAGCCAGAGACAGGCGCAAATCCGGCAGTTGCAACCATTGCAGGAAAGTCTGGATCAATGGCTGTTCGGCCAGCGGCGGGACATCGGACAGGTTGTAGGGAATCTGTGGTGTATCACCGCTGCCAAAGACTGCCTGAATACAGGGGGCATAGCTGCCCATGTCCGTGCTCATGACCAGAATGTCTTCCGGCTGCAGTTCAGGGCGGGATTGCAGCAAGTGCAACAGGTGATCTCGCAGGGTTTCGCATTCACGCATCGGGGTGTGGCAACGGTGCACCTGCAAGCTGTCATCCCGGTTGATGGTGCGTATTTCAGCAGATTGGGTGGCGGTGCGAATATCTGCCTGCAGTTGCTGCAGCAGGGTTTTCGCCGGTTCGTCCGGCCAATAATCATCCAGAGATTCGTGGATGGGCTGGCCGCTTTTCCAGAACTGCCGGTCCAGTGTGCGCAGGGCCTGCCCCCAATCCATCAGCA
>JALWTZ010000374.1 GCA_026993285.1 Lysobacterales bacterium
AGTGCATCCGTTTCCTGAATGATGGCCAGAATGGGTTCCAGCTCTTCGGTACCACCCTGTTCGATGACGGCTCGCAAGCGTTGCCGGTCGGCTGGTCCGGCAACCTCCATGGCCCGCAACAGTGGCAATGTGGGCTTGCCTTCGGCCAGGTCATCGCCCAGATTCTTGCCCAGATCATCCGGGCTGGCCGTGTAGTCGAGAATATCGTCCACCAGCTGAAAGGCCTTGCCCAGTTCCATGCCATAGCGGGCCATGGCCTCGCAAAGGGGTTCTTCCAACCCGGCCAGCACGGCACCCAGCCGGGCAGCGGCCTCGAAAAGCTTGGCTGTCTTGTCGCGGATGACTTCAAAGTAACGGGCTTCGGTGGTATCCGGATCACCCAGGTTCATCAGCTGCAGTACTTCCCCCTCGGCAATC
This sequence comes from Lysobacterales bacterium, assembly GCA_026993285.1. Taxonomy (GTDB): domain Bacteria; phylum Pseudomonadota; class Gammaproteobacteria; order Xanthomonadales; family S139-57; genus S139-57. The sequence goes on from JALWTZ010000374.1 coordinate 418, forward strand.
TTGTTGGTGGTATCGGCCAGTATGCGCATCACTTCCATGGAGTCGATATCCACCATCATCTGAAAGGCGCGGGAATAGAGAAAATCTCCTACCAGCACACTGGCAGCATTGCCCCAGACGGCATTGGCGGTTTCCTGGCCGCGGCGCAAGGCGGATTCATCCACCACATCATCGTGCAACAGGGTGGCGGTATGGATGAATTCCACAATGGCGGCCATGGCGATATGCTGGCGGCCTTCATAACCACAGGCGCGGGCGGCCAGCAGGGCAATCAGCGGGCGCAGGCGCTTGCCACCTGAAAGAATGATGTGCTCCCCGATCTGCCGAACCAGCAGGACATCGGAATACAGTTGTTTGCGGATCAATTCATCCACGGCCGCCCGGTCGCTGCGGGTCAGCTCCAGTATGGCGTCCAGGGGAGAATCAGGTTTCAAGATTGCAGGCCATTGGTACAAGGAAGAGGCGATTATACGGGCAAGGTTCAAGTGCAGGCAAAACTATCCCGGCAGAGAGGGTCAGCTTGACGGGTGCAGGCGTATAATGCCCGTTTTTTGGAGTGGCCCATGTCTGAAAAACCGGCAGAACACCCGTCCCTGACAGCCGCGGAGAAAAAGGCTGCCGGTTCGCTGGCGCTGGTGGTGGGCCTGCGCATGTTCGGGTTGTTTTTGATCCTGCCGGTATTCACCCTCTACGCACAGGATCTACAAGGGGATACGCCACTGTTGACCGGGCTGGCCATCGGTATCTACGGGCTGACTCAGGCACTGATGCAGATTCCCATGGGCCTGCTCTCCGACTTTTTCGGTCGCAAGCAGGTGATCGTGGCCGGCATGCTGGTATTCATTGCCGGGTCGGTGGTGGCGGCACTGGCAGACAGTATTCTGGGAGTCATCGCCGGGCGCGCCCTGCAGGGACTGGGCGCGGTGGCCTCGGTCTCCATGGCCCTGGCTGCCGATCTGAGCCGGGATTCCCAGCGTACCAAGGTCATGGCTTTCATTGGCATGAGCATCGGCCTTTCTTTCATGGTGGCGCTGTTGTCCGCACCCTTGCTGGCCCAGTGGAAAGGCCTTTCCGGCCTGTTCTGGATCACGGCGCTGTTGTCCGGTCTGGGCCTGTTGGTCTTCATTGTTCTGGTACCGAAACCCGGTCGCCATCATCAGGAAGACTCTCCACTGGTACATCTGGGGCGGGTACTGCGGCGTGGGCAGTTGCTGCGCCTGGATGTTGCTGTTATGACGCTTCATCTGGTGCTCACCGGGCTGTTTGTGGCCCTGCCGCTGCTGCTCAACCGGATTCTGCCGGGTGCGGAACAGCACTGGAAATTCTACCTGCCGGCCATGGTGGCTTCCGTGGTGTTCATGGTGCCGGCCATCATTGTTTCCGAAAAATACAATCTCAATACCCGCATCGTGCCGGTAGCCTTTGTGTTGCTGGCCGTGGCCCTGGGCTTGCTGGATGTGGTGCCGGCACAATACGGCATGGTGTTGGCCGTGTTGATTCTGTATTTCACCGCTTTCAATTATCTGGAATCCACCCTGCCGGCCATGCTCAGCCGTCGGGTCACCTCCAGGGTCAGGGGCGCGGCCATGGGCGCCTATACCACGGGGCAGTTTTTTGGGGCTTTTCTCGGCGGGCTGCTGGGTGGCTGGTTGATGGAAATGGGCAGCACACGCACCGTTTACGCCGCCATGGGTGGGATCACACTGTTCATCGCCGTGATCATGCTGGGTGTCAAACGGGTGGAAAAACACCAGGAACAGGTCTTGCACCTGAGCACGGAGTGGGCATCACGGGCAGATGCCACCACCCGTCTGTTGCTGGGTCACCCGGCCATTGCCGATGCGGTGGTGGTACCGGATGAAGGCCTGGCCTATATCCGCTTCTCCGGAACGCCGGAAACTGAAGAAAGCCTCTGTCAGTGGCTGAAGCAGCAATGGCAAGAGGTGTAAAACCAGCAGTTTTCCCGTGGTTTCTTGCGGGGGTTTCTTCCATGGGCAAACTGGGGGGTATAATGCCCTCCTTTGCAGCAACCAACAGGACAAGAACATGGCGCGTGGGGTAAACAAGGTCATTCTTGTGGGCAATCTGGGTCAGGACCCGGATACCCGCTATACCGCATCGGGTGCGGCGGTGGTCAATCTCAATCTGGCTACCACCGAATCCTGGCGCAACAAGCAGACCGGTGACATGGAAGAACGCACCGAATGGCACCGGGTGGTCATGTTTGGCCGTCTGGCGGAAATTGCCGGTGAGTATCTGCGCAAGGGCAGCCAGGTCTATATCGAAGGCAAGCTGCAGACCCGCAAGTGGCAGGACAACAACGGCAATGACCGCTACACCACGGAAATCGTCGCCAATGAAATGCAGATGCTGGGCGGTGGTGCCGGTGGTGGCGCCCGTCCGCAGCAGCAGGGTGGTGGCCAGTCCCGGCCACAGGCACAGGCTGCGCCGGCGGCGCAGGAACCGGCTCCGGGCATGATGAACAGCGGCCCGGCTGATTTCGACGACGACGATATTCCCTTCTGAGCCGGATCGTATGAAAACCTGGCTGGTGACCGGCGGTGCCGGATTCATCGGGGGCAATTTTGTCCACCGTGCAGTAGCCGATGGCGTGCGGGTGGTGGTGCTGGACAAGCTCACCTACGCCGGTCACCGGGAAACCCTGGCACCGCTGGAGAGCCGGGAAGGCTTTCATTTTGTTCAGGGCGACATCGCCGACGGCACCCTGCTGACCCGCTTGCTGCGGGAATACCAGCCGGACGCGGTCATCAATTTCGCCGCCGAATCCCATGTGGACCGTTCCATCGACGGGCCGGGAGATTTCATCCAGACCAATGTGGTGGGCACCTTTCGCCTGCTGGAAGCCGTGCGCGGCTA
>JALWTZ010000375.1 GCA_026993285.1 Lysobacterales bacterium
AAGTCCCCCATGGGCATGGATCTGATTCCGGTTTACCCTGAAGATCTGGCCGGTGGCAGTGACAGCCCCGGCACGGTGAAGATTTCGCCGGATGTCATCAACAATCTGGGCGTGCGAACCGCGCCGGTACAGCAGATTCGCATGGTGGACGCCATCCAGACCGTGGGCCATGTGGAATATGCCGAGGATCTGCTGGAGCATGTGCATTCGAGAGTCAGCGGCTGGGTGGAAAAACTCTACGTACGCGCCGAGGGTGATCCGGTGGAAAAGGGCCAGCCCCTTTACGAAATCTACTCACCCGAGCTGGTCAATGCGCAGGAGGAATATCTGCTGGCCCTGCAGCGAGGCAACAAGGGTCTGATCGAGGCGGCCCATGATCGTCTGAAGGCCCTGGAGTTGTCCGACCAGGCCATTGCCCGGCTGAAGAAAACCCGCAAGGTTTCCCAGCGGGTGACCATGCGGGCACCGGCGGGTGGCATCGTGATCAAGCTGGGCATTCGCGAGGGCTTTTTCGTCAAGCCGGCCAAGACCCTCATGTCCATCGGCACCCTGGATGAAGTCTGGGTTCAGACGGAAGTCTACCAGCGCCAGGCGGACCTGGTGCGGGCGGGCGATCCGGTGACGGTGGAAACCGATTTTCTGCCTGGAGAACGCTTCAGCGGGGTCGTGGATTATGTCTACCCGGCACTGGACCCCAAGACCCGCACCCTGCCGGTTCGGGTCAAGCTGGCCAATTCGGATTACCGCCTCAAGCCCAACATGTACATGGACGTGCGCATCGAACCCCAGGCTGCCGCGAAGGAAACCCTGGCCGTGCCGCGTGAAGCGGTGATTCGTACCGGCACCATGGACCGGGTGGTGCTGGCCCTGGGTGATGGCAAGTTCAAGTCCGTTAAGGTTCGGCTGGGCCGGGTGAACGTGGACTGGGCCGAGATTCTGGAAGGACTGGAAAGCGGTGACCGGGTCGTGACTTCCGCCCAGTTCCTGCTGGATTCCGAATCCAGTGTCAATTCCGATTTCGTGCGCATGCATCATGATGGTGAAGGCGAGCCCGAGCCCACGGAAGTCTGGGTGGAAGCCCGGGTGGAATCGGTCATGGCCGATCACGGCATGCTGACACTGACGCACCAGGCCATCCCGGAATGGGAGTGGCCGGAAATGACCATGGATTTCACCACGGCTGAAGGCGTGGATCTCTCCAACGTGCAGCCGGGCATGAACATCCATGTGCAAATTCGCAAGGACGAGGAGGGCAATTACCCCATCGTGGCCGTTCATGTGCCGGACGAGCAGGGTTCGACACCGGCCGATGTGACCGATACCGCCTGGACCGAAGCCACCGTCAAGGCCGTCATGCCGGACCACCGCATGCTGACACTGGACCACGACCCCATCCCTGTCTGGGGCTGGCCGGCCATGCAGATGGATTTCCTGGTGGACGAAGCGGTGGATATCAGCCAGCTGAAGGTGGGTGATCGCATCCGCATCCAGGTCGGCAAGACCGCCGACGGCCACACCCCCATCATCGGCATTGAACGCAATGCAGGGGAGGGCGGCTCATGATCGCATCCCTGATTCGCTGGTCGGTGCACAACCGCTTTTTTGTGCTGCTGGCCACGTTCATGCTGGTGGGCATCGGCCTGTACTCGGCCAAGAACACGCCGGTGGATGCCTTGCCCGACCTTTCCGATGTACAGGTCATCATCAAGACCACCTACCCGGGGCAGGCGCCCCAGGTGGTGGAAGACCAGGTCACCTATCCGCTGACCACGGCCATGCTTTCCGTGCCAGGCGCGGTGACCGTGCGGGGCTATTCCTTTTTCGGGGATTCCTATGTCTATGTGATCTTCGATGAGAAAACCGACCTGTACTGGGCCCGAAGCCGGGTGCTGGAATACTTGAGCCAGGTGCAGCCCACCCTGCCGCCCACGGCACGCTCCCAGCTGGGGCCGGATGCCACCGGCGTGGGCTGGGTCTATATCTATGCACTGGTGGATCGTACCGGCAAGCATGATATTGCCCAGTTGCGCAGCCTGCAGGACTGGTTTCTGAAATACGAACTGCAAACTGTGCCCGGCGTGTCGGAAGTGGCACCCATCGGTGGCATGGTGCGCCAGTACCAGGTACAGGTAGACCCGGAGAAACTGCGCGCCTTCGGCATTCCCTTGTCGCATATCCGCATGGCCATCCAGCGGGGCAACCAGGAAACCGGTGCCTCGGTGGTGGAAATGGCGGAAGCGGAGTACATGATCCGCACCACCGGCTATATCGACAGCCGGGAAGACCTGGCGCAGATCCCCCTGGGGCTGAACAAGAACGGCACGCCCATCCTGTTGCAGGATGTGGCGGATATCACCCTGGGGCCGCAGATGCGCCGGGGGATAGCCGAGCTGAACGGTGAAGGGGAAACCGTGGGTGGCATCGTCATCATGCGCTTTGGTGAAAACGCGCAGAATGTCATCGACGGCGCCAAGGCCAAGCTGGAACAGCTGAAGGCCGGCCTGCCTGAAGGTGTGGAAATCGTCACGGTCTACGACCGTTCGGCGCTAATTGGCCGCGCGGTGGAAAACCTGTGGCACAAGCTGCTGGAAGAATTCGTGGTAGTGGCACTGGTATGCATGGTGTTCCTGTTCCACATTCGTTCTTCCCTGGTGGCCATTTTCAGCCTGCCGGTAGGCATCCTCACCGCCTTCATCATCATGCATGCCCAGGGCATCAACGCCAATATCATGTCCCTGGGCGGAATCGCCATTGCCATCGGCGCCATGATCGATGGGGCCATTGTGATGATCGAAAACATGCACAAGCACATGGAGCGTACTCCGCTTACGAACGAAAACCGCTGGGAAGTGGTTGCCCGATCGGCATCCGAAGTGGGGCCGGCACTGTTTTTCAGCCTGCTGATCATCACCGTGAGTTTTGTGCCGGTGTTCACCCTGGAAGCCCAGGAAGGCCGCATGTTCTCGCCATTGGCCTTCACCAAGACCTATGCCATGGCGGCATCGGCGGCACTGGCGGTGACTCTGGTGCCGGTATTGATGGGTTATTTCATTCGTGGCCATGTGTTGCCCGAGCACAAGAACCCGATCAACCGCCTGCTCACGGCCCTGTATCTGCCCAGCCTGAAAACCGTGCTCAACTACCCCTGGACCACGGTACTACTGGCTGGTGTGCTGACCGTGGTGGGCTTCTGGCCCATCGAGGCGGGCAAGATCGGCAGTGAGTTCATTCCGCCACTGGACGAAGGGGATCTGATGTACATGCCCACTACCTATCCGGGCATCTCCAT
>JALWTZ010000376.1 GCA_026993285.1 Lysobacterales bacterium
GGGCTGTCTGCATCTCGGGTTGTGCCCAGATCCCCTCGTCTTCCAGACAAGCATTCAGAACGGTCAATTCATCGGCATCACCACTGAAATCCCGAACCTGTTGAAACAATCGTGGATAATCTTTTTTCAGCGCCTGCATGGCGGAATCAAAATCTGAATACTCTTCACCTTTGCTGGTTTGTTCCGTCTTTGTTTTCCTCTCTATTTGAGCTGTCTCCGTATGAGAGACCGAAGAGGTGTTTCTCTGACCTGTAGAAGCAGCACGCTCAGAAGGCCTCCGTACACTGGCAGACCTGGGTTTTTCCGACTGACGGCCTTCTTTATGGCTGGCACTGCCATACCAGATTGCCAGGAAGGCAACAGCTCCAATCAGTAACAACACCACAGTCAGTTTTTTGATACCCATTTAAATGTCCACCTCGTTTATCTCATGGTATAATCCATGGCTTTTGAGTTGATTAAACAAATCTTTTGAATAACAAATTTATATGTTTAATTTATTAATCTTAGACAAACTCCATGATTTATATATTATTAAGAACATCCCCAGAATACAGACAAATCAATTCCATTGTCAAACCATCCAACACTATTGTATACATTTTAATAAACCATCTATCATGTTGTGCTGTATTGCTGGCATGGCAGTTCCAAAGTGATTTGATCAATCAACGAAAGCATTGCTATCTATCCCAAAGGTAATATAATGCAGGCTTTTTGGAGCCTGTCATGAGCGCCCTTCAAGCCCTGCAACAACACTCCCTGGTGGTGGCGGATACCGGTAATCTCTCGGCCATCGAACGCTTCAAGCCGGTGGATGCCACCACCAATCCCTCCCTGATCCGTAAGGCCATGGCCCTGGAAGCCTTCCAGCCGCTTCGTGCCTCGGCGGTTGAGCAGCTGCGCCGCCAGTCACCCGAGCAGGTACTGGACCATCTCACTGTGGCCGTGGGCTGTGCCATCAGTCAGCGTGTGCCCGGCTGGGTTTCGACGGAGGTGGATGTGTGCTTGTCCTTCGATACGCAAGCGACCATTGCAAGGGTCCGGCAGTTGGCGGAAGGTTTTGCCGCTCAGGGTGTGGACCCGGCAAAACGCATCCTGTTCAAGATCGCAGCCACCTGGGAGGGGATACAGGCCGCGCGGGTACTGGAGGCCGAAGGCTTGCACTGCAATCTCACCCTGTTGTTTGCCCTGCCGCAAGCACAGGCCTGTGCCGATGCCGGCGTGACCCTGATTTCACCGTTTGTGGGGCGTATTGCCGACTGGTATGCGCACAAGGAAGGGGTAGCCGGATTTTCCGCGGCAGACGACCCCGGCGTGGCCTCGGTACGACGCATCTGGAACTGGATGAAGGCTCATGATTACAACACCATCGTCATGGCGGCCAGCTTTCGCAACACCGGCCAGATTCTGGCACTGGCCGGTTGTGACAAGCTGACGATCAGCCCGGCCTTGCTGCAAGCCTTGCAGGACATGAACCAGGCCGTGGTCCGGCAGCTACATACGCCCCAATGGCAGGAAAACAGCCCGGTGCCAAATGAAGCGGCCTTCCGCTGGCAGCTGAATGCCGATGCCATGGCTACTGAAAAACTGGCGGAAGGCATGCGACTGTTCGCTGCTGACCAGCAGGCACTGCTGCAAGCCCTGTCTCAGGATAGTCAGGCGGCCTGAGTCCAGACTGAAATCTTGTCTGGATTCAGGTTTTTCAGCCCATGTGACCGATCATGGATTCATGCAAAGGGCATGGTCTGAATCCATGCATTGCATAGGTGCTTTATTCATGCATCAAATACTTACAATGCTGATTAATGGCAACCCATAACGAATCAAGGGCGTCTTCTATATCAATGCAATAATCTTCATCTTCATTATTGCCAAGAACACAAAGATTATAATTTGAAGCTGTCATGATGTTATATTGATTAAACAGGTCGATACAGCTTGATCCTGCTTTTTCAGCAGATTCCAGTTCTGATTTTTGAGGGCTTTCCAGCTTGAAATCCGGGTCCAGCAAAGGAATAAACACACTTTTGCCGGTTTTGGCATTGATCATGGTGGTGCCTTCGCGGGTCGCAACCATGATCATGTCTTCACTGCGCTTGGAAATCAATGGTCGGTCAATTTTTTCCCACTGGCGCAATGCCAGGGCACGTGTCAGCCCCTGCACCTCTTCCTTGCTGGCGTTTTTCAGCCAGGCTTCGTTGATCAATCCGTTCTTGTGGAAGGCGCGTTCTGATTCAGCGAACACGCTCTGGCAGATCAACAGGGAAAGCAGAATCAGATAGGTTGCCCCTTTGTGAAAGGTAAAGTCAGGACCATTCATTAAAAACTCCTTGTAAAATTAATCATAATACTATCACCAATTAAAATGCATGGTGAACCTTGATCATAGCAAGGTAAAAAAAAATGTCAAAAGATGTTAAGGTTTTATAATTCAATTTTGTATATAAATATAGCGTATGGTTTATGTTGGCTGATTAATGGTCCGCTCTGGTTCATTCAGGGTATTCATATTCTAAAGCCGTATCCATTGGAATGGGGCAATGCAGGCTGCTGCAGATGGCGCGCAGCATCTCCTGTTCACTGGTAGTGACAGTCTGATCGTGATAAACCACGGCATGCAGGGCCTGCAGCAGGTTTTCCTTGTCCAGCGGGTGCAGGCAGTCCAGCGCCTGCAGGGCCTGGCTGGTTTCGTCCACCCAGCGGCGGGGCAGTGCAAAGTCGGGGGTATCCATGGGAAACAGCAGGCGCATGCCGGCATGATAGGCGGCTTGCGCCTGCTTTTCGTTCCGACTGCCACTGGCGGCCAGTACGGAGAGCAGGGTGACCAACGCGCCCTTGCGCTGTTTCAGGCGGCAGTGGCCTTCCTTGCGCCGGGGCTGCAGGCTGTCCTGAATCAGGCTTTGCAGCATCTGGCCGAGAGCGAACTCGCGGAAGTTGATCCGTCCGTCCATGCGTGCCAGCTTGTCCAGCACCCGTTGCAGGCGCTGCAATTCCCGCGTGCCCCGCCGGCGCAGTTGCGGGAAGGCCATTTCCATCAGCGGCATGCGTTGTTCATCGGCAACACTGGCCAGTTCCGCTGCCAGTTGTTCCACCATTACACGGGTTTCCGGGTTCCATTCCAGATCAATTACATCCAGCTGTTTCTGCCGAATTAGCGAGTCCTCATCCAGCAGTAATGCCATCAACAGTGCAGGTGCCTGCGCCGGGTGATGGGCGGCCTCAACCAGAGCCGTCCGCATGCCTGTGCGAAGCTGTTCGGCCTGCTGCACAGCGGCTTCCG
>JALWTZ010000377.1 GCA_026993285.1 Lysobacterales bacterium
TTCATACAGCATTATATCCTATACTGCAGAAGTTTATAGGCCATTTTCTGTTAAATATATGCATTATATATTATGCATCCATCAGTCATTCAAAATGACTGATAAATATTAGCCTTTCAGGCAAGAATCTTTTGAGAAAATCCATGTTCCTGTCCGCATAGGCTGAATAGAATTCATGATCGGCGTAGGCGGCTTTTATTTGTCGGATGGCTTCAATCTGCGTTTCATTGTCCAGCCCATTGTATGCGGGAAAGAAGTCCGGGTTGCTTTCCATGGCGGCTTTGACGAAATAGGGTTTTTCAATCAGATAGCCGCATTGGTTGAGGTAGCCGGCACGGTTGATATTGTTGACGATCTCTCTGGAGAGCTGAACGCTGATGGACGATGAGCGGCTGAGCCTTTGTGCAAACAGGGGCGCGGGTGGGTGTATGAAGTATTGTGTGGGAATGCCGCGTGCGGCAATCTCCTGCGAGTAGTGCAAGGCCTTGATCGTGCCTTCTTCTCCCACATTTTCGTTGGTGTCATAGCCGCACATGTACCATGCGGTAGGTGTTTCGGTTACCAGGATGGCATCCTGTCTTCCCGAGGCGCAGTAGCCGGTAACCGCGTTGAATTTGAGGTATGGGAACGCGGCTTCCAGCTGGGGAATGGCGGCCACGGCGCCCATGGATATGGAGTAGGCACCGCCATTGGACATGCCAATGGCAAAGCGGGGCAGGTCTGCCGGGATCTTGCCGCTATTGATATAGCTTTCAATCAGGCTGTTGATATTGGCGAAGTCAATATTGTCCACTGTCAGCTGTGCGTTCCAGCGTATTCTGTTGTTGCCGTCCATGTCACCTGCCACGCGTTCTTCCGCTTCGGTGGATACGATGGCAAACCCACGATGCACGGCACGGGATGCCCAGATCATGGGTTCTGTTTTCAGAATAAACTCCGCGCTGCCACCGGTTCCATGGCTGGTGAAGATCACGCCCCTGGGATTTTCCGGGAAAATGCTATACACGGTTTTGGGCTTGTTGGTCACGCCCAGGAATGTGGAGGTTTCGACAGTGAGTTGGACCGGCTGGGTACGGGTGGTGACCGTTACATCATGATCGGGCATGATGAAGGCCTGTTCCCACATTCGGCTGTCGGCCGGTTCTGGCAGGCCATCCCAGGGCAGGGCAAATGCTGTGCCGCCCTTTTCCATTGCGTGGATATGCACCAGGGCACCGGCTGCGATCATGCTGGAGCCGGATGCGCCCTGAATGTCCAAAACATGGGTTTGCGCTCCGCTTTCACCCAAACAGGTTTCGCAAGGGCCGTCCAGATCAATCTTGCCGTTGCAGTTGTTGTCGATGCCATCGCAGATCTCCCTTGCTGCCGGGAACACCAGTGGATTGTTGTCATCACAATCACCTTGCGCCACGCTGAAGCCGTCCATGTCCACATCATCGGTATTGATCAATTGCAGGTCTGCTGCAACGGCAGGGTTCGTGGACCCAAGGATTGCAAGCCATGCCAGCATGCAAGCCAGTACCGTGGTTTTGCTGATGGATGTCAACGCCATGCCGCTCTCCGATTTTTTTTTCCAATCATCTGACTAACGATTTGGCTCGGGCTTTGGTTGACGGGGTACAGGCCTGCTTCAGTTGGCAGGAGGGAGGGCTGGTTCTGCCTGCCAGGCCATTGGCATCTGCAATATTTAGGCTGCGCGGTGATTCATTGCACGGCAAAACAATCCAGATCATCCGCAAACTGGATTGGACCGGTATAGAAGCGTTGAATTTCTTTTCTTGTCTGCGCTTCGTTACCGAGGGTGCGGCTCATGCGATGGGAAAGCAGCAATCGTTTCACCTGTGCCAGCCGGGCTATTTTGCCGATGATGGATGGCGGCATGTGCAGTTTGCGGGCGATGCCGGTGGCGGTTTCCGGGACGGCGTTGTGGGCGATGAGCAGATCCGCCTTGTGTGCCAGTTTGGGCAGGGTGTGGAAATCGCCGTTCATGTCTCCGCTGAAGACAATGGCCTTGCCTTGTGCTTCCACCCGCCAGGCCAGTGCCGGCAGCGGGCCGTGGTGCACGGGAATAGCCTGTATGCGCAGGTCGCCGAGTATCTGTACTGGCAGTGGCTCGCGGTTGCCGGTGGGAATTTCATGGGCTTTCAGGCTGTAGCTGCCGCTGTTGCCGGGAAGAAAATCCCCCAGATAGTGAAAGGCCCCTTTGGGTGGCGCAAACAGGGCTTGCAGGAAGACTTTTGTGCCCGGCAGCCAGTCATTGCCTTCCGGCCCGTAGACGGGCAAGTCCTTGTTTCGATGGAGAAAGTAGCCTCCCTTGATATAGGCTGGCAGGGCGGCACTGTGATCTACATGGAAATGGCTGTAGAGAATGGCGGACAGATCTCGGAAATCCGCTCCGCTTTTTTCGAAATTCAGCGCACTGCCGCTGCCGGTATCCACCAGTATGCGGGCCTTGCCGTCTACCCAGAGCAGATAGCTGCTGGAGGCACGGCCGTCAGTCAGTTCCGGGCCTCCGGAGCCGAGTACTTGCATGGCCACGCCCTGACTGCCGCAGCCGGCGGCCAGTAGTGGAAGACCGGGAAACAACAGGAATATGATCAGCAGTGTGCGCAACATGGAGCCGTCCTTTGGTGAGGGTCTGTCTTTCCATGACCGGCCGGGTACAGGTTTTATTCCAGTACTTGCCGCTATAGTTTCAAACGCTTGCTGTTGGAAGCGTTTTTTTCGGATAAATCTGCACGCCCCGGTGTATGATTTCTTGCAGGAGATCGGCATTTTTCAGACGATCTGCATGCAATACATCCATTTTGAAGGCGATGGGTTGCTCCTCGATCTCTGCCCACAACCGGGCAAATGTGCTTTCATCCATGTTGGCTGCGAAGATGGCCAGATCAATGTCGGAACCCGGTCGTTGCCGGCCTTCTGCACGAGATCCAAATACCTTGACTTGTTCAATTTCCGGATATCGGTCAAACACTTGTTGCAGCGTCTTTACCACGAATGGAGATAGACCCAGTGGCCCGGTTGTCATGACCATGTCTGGCTTTGTTGCTGCAGTAGCCGCAGGCTGGGGCGTGCCTGTTTGCAGATGAAGTGATAGACCTGCCTTGCCAGGGCATCATCATAGGTATGGCTGGTCTCATTGCGCTTTTGCAGCATCAGTGACCAGCGGTTGCCATCCTCCAGCCAGCCGGCTGCAACTGCTTCACGGATCACCGCTCGTGGGGTGTTGGCTTCCACACCTTCCTCCTGCAGTTTCAGCCGAAGCATTTTCCATCCC
>JALWTZ010000378.1 GCA_026993285.1 Lysobacterales bacterium
CCTGCTCGATGGCGCGGGCCAGCTGCCCCACGGCGCTGTGCCGGTCAAAACGCCAGCTGTGACGCAAAACATGCACATGATCGCCGAGTACAGGCTGCTGGCGGGTACCGGGTAGTGGCAGGCCAGCCTGCCGGAAGTGCTGGCGGAAATTCGGGTTGTAGCCGCTTCCTTCGCGCAGCCGGGCGATATCCGCCAGTACCGAGCCGGCTTCCACGGCGGCCAGTTGTTGGGCATCACCCAGCAGAATGAGTCGGGCCTTGTCGGGCAGGGCTTCACAGAGACGGGCCATCAAATACTGGTCGATCATCGAAGCTTCATCCAGAATTAGCGTGTCGCAATGCAACGGTTGTTGCGCATCGTGGGTGAAGCCGCGCCGGCCAGCCCCCATCAGCCGGTGAATGGTTTGTGCCGGTGCCACCGGTTCGACAGGCAGGTCGGGAAAATCGGTTTTCAGCCTGGCCATTGTGGCCTGGATGGATGCATTCAGGCGTGCGGCGGCCTTGCCGGTGGGTGCGGCCAACAGAATGCGGGACTCAGGGTCTTGCAGTTGCAGCAAGGCCAGGATGCGGGTAACCACCGTGGTTTTGCCGGTTCCCGGCCCGCCAATAATCAGGCTGAAGGGTTGTAGCAGGGTGGCAGCCGTGGCCAGCCACTGCTCATGCTGCGGTTGACCGGCAGCCATCTGCGGAAACAGGCGGGAAAACCAGGACAAAACTGTCGCGGGCCACTCGCCCCGCAGCCCCTTGCGTTGCAACAGCCGGGCCGCGATCAGGCACTCATCCCGGTAATGGTGAGACAGGTACAGCCGTTGCTGGTCGAGAATCAGCGGGCAGCGGTCTCCGGCTTGTCCCAGCCAGGGCTGTTGTGCGGCAACGGGTTGCAGGGCTTCAGCGGCTTCTGCGTCCAGTGGCAGGCAGACATGGCCTTCGGCAGTGGCCTGAACCAGACGCTGAATCAGCGGGATGTATTCAGGCTGCAGGGCAAAGCGGCGCTTCAGGAGACTGATCAGAGCCTGCCCCCAGGGGTGCAGGGAGGGGGAATCCGGTGAGTTTATTGTTGCCATGGAAAGGCCTCCTCATCCAGCCAACGCAGCCGTTCTGCATCCATGGGGCAGGGCAGGACTCCGCTGCCGGGGTGGTCCGCGCCTTGCATGCCACGCAAAAACAGATAGCGTACCCCGCCAAAATGTGCCTCAGGCCGGTAGTCAGGCAGGCGCTGTCGCAGGTAACGGTGTAGCGCCAGGGCGTAGAGGTGGTATTGCAGGGTATAGTGGTGCTCGGCCATGCTCGCTTGCATGCGAGCCTGGTCATAGCTGGCCGCGTCCGGCCCCAGCCGGTTGGATTTGAAATCGGCTATCCACCAGCGTCCTTGCCAGTGATAGATCAGGTCGATGATGCCGGTGAGCAGGCCAGAAAGCTCCTGTGCCTGCAGACCATCCAGCTGGAATTGCGCTTGCAGGGCCTGCAGGTTGATCTGCTTGCAAGCCAGCTTGAAGGGCAGTTCGTGTATGCGTTGCCCGGCTGGCAGATCGATCAAGGCAGGCTCGTCCGTACCCAGTGGGGTGTGCAGGATCTGTTGCACCCACAAGGCCAGTTCATCGACAGAGAGTGTCTCCATGATGAGCCCGTAACGCCGGCAGGCCATGGGCAGCAGTGTGGGTAACTGGGGGGAAATGGGCTGCTGGTAGTCCACCCGTTCCAGCAATTCGTGCAATACATTGCCAGGGTTGGGGCCGGCTGGAAAACGGGCGGAATAGGGGGTATTTTCCTCCGTGTCCGGGCTGATTTGCGTGTTTGCCGGCTGGGGCAGGCCACGGATCAGCGAGCTGAAGGAGTGCCAGCGCCATTGCCGCTGCAGGACGCGTGTGAACCGGGCACATTGCAAGGGGGTGGGCGTTGTTGGTGCCGTAGTCTTCTGAATGACGATGGGGTCGATTTCATCTGGCAGTGCGACCATGGCGGCGGACGGCCAGGCGGCTGACAACCGTTTGCCGGTTTCCGCATCCTCCTTGGGCTTGTATGCCTGCAGTGTGCCGGTCAAAAGCCAGGTCAGCACCTGCTGCCGCCATGGATAGCGCTTGCCCATCCCGCTCCAGGCCGTCCACAGGCAGGATTCCGCCCGCGTCAGCGCCACATAGGCCAGGCGCACATCCTCGGCCAGGGCTTCCCGTTCTGCCAGTTTTTCCGCCTCTTCCGGCCCCACGCCGGCCATGGACCAGCAGCTTTTGCCGTCTCTGGCCCACTGCAGGCCGAAGTCATCACGCCCGCTTGCAGTGGTCAGCCAGGGTGCAAAGACCACCGGAAACTGCAGCCCCTTGGCCTTGTGGATGGTCAGAATGCGTACCAGCTGGTTCTGCCCTTCCATGCGCGGTTCCCATGCGGCCTGGTAGCCAGACTGTTTGCGCTGCTGCAGCCGTTTCAGCAGGCCGGGCAGGGAAACACCCTGATGGGCTTCTTCCTGCAACAGTTCGGCCAGTTGCAGCAGGTTGCTCAGGCTGCGATTGGCCGCAGGGTGCTGTCGCAGGCTCTCCTCGGGGCGCAAGGCACGAAACAGATGGCGAAAGGCAGCGGAGAAACCCTGCTGCATGGCCAGTTCATGGGCTTGCCGGGCTGCTTGTGTCAAGGCGCCCCAGAAGGCGTCGTCATTCTGTCGGGTCTTTTGTTGCTCAATGTTCAGCTGCAGTACATGGCAGGTCAGCAGGTTGCGCAGGTGGCGGCGGTTTTCCGGTTCCAGGCAAGCCAGCAGGAGGCGTTGCATGTCTTCGGCTTCCGGGCTGTGCCAGATGTTGTCCTTGTCCTGGCTGCTGGCATGGATACCCAATGTTGCCAATGCTTCGCGTACCAGCGTGGCCTGTCTGTGTGAGCGAACCAGTACAGCGATGTCATCGGCCTGCAAGGGAGCTTCTCCCAGAGTCAGGCGTCCGGCTTTCGAAAGCTGGAGCAATTCGGCGATCTGCCGGGCCACGGCCTGGGCCAGGAGGCGATCCATGTTGCTTTCAATGCGGTCCATGGGCCAGGTCCAGCAGTGAATGGGTGGCATGGGCTGGCCGTCCTTGAGGAGAGGTCTTGCCTTGCACAATCGGCCTTCAGGCGGCTGGCTGGGCGCATAGTGCAGACTGTCGATGCCCCAGGCGGTGTCGGAATGGCCAAACAGCTGGTTGACCGCGTCGATCATGGCGGGTGTGGAGCGCCAGTTGGTATTCAGCAGCCATTGCCGTTCGGGGGCGATGGCATTGCGAGCGCGCAGATAGCTGTGTATGTCAGAGCCGCGAAAACGGT
>JALWTZ010000379.1 GCA_026993285.1 Lysobacterales bacterium
TCTGAGCACGATGAACCGCCCCTCGCCCGATCAGCCGGTCAGCACCACCTGCCCCTATTGCGGCACCGGCTGCGGCGTGGACATGTACCCCATGCCCGATGGCAGCTGGAAGGCCCGGGGCAACCCGTTGCACCCGGCCAATCTGGGCCGGCTCTGCTCCAAGGGCACCCACCTGGGTGAAACCCTGGGGCTGGAGCAGCGCCTGCTCCAGCCCTGGGTGCACGGGCAGGAAACCCGCTGGGAAACCGCCCTGGAAGCCGTGGCCACCGGCCTGAAGCAGACCATCGACACCTACGGGCCGGACAGCGTGGCCTTTTATGTCTCCGGCCAGCTGCTGACCGAAGACTACTACCTGGCCAACAAGCTGATGAAGGGCTTCATCGGCAGCGGCAATATCGACACCAATTCCCGCCTGTGCATGTCCTCCTCCGTGGTGGGGCACAAGCGAGCCTTTGGTGCCGATACCGTGCCGGCCTGTTATGAAGACCTGGAACAGGCCGACGTGGTGGTACTGACCGGCAGCAACACCGCCTGGTGCCATCCCGTGCTCTACCAGCGCATCGCCCAGGCGCGCAAGAACAACCCCGACATGCGGGTGGTGGTCATCGACCCGCGCAAGACCGCCACCTGCGAACTGGCCGACCTGCATGTGCAGCTCAAGCCCGGCAGTGACAGCCACCTGTTTCTCGGCCTGCTGGCCTGGCTGGACCAGCGCGGCTTTGTGGACAGCGACTACCAGGCGCATGTACGGGGCATGGAAGACGCCCTGCGCCTGGCCCACTGGCATGCGCCCAGCCTGCGGGCGGTGGCCGAACTGTGCCAGCTGGACAAGGATACGGTGGAAACCTTCTACTACTGGTTCGCCACCCGGGAAAAAGTGGTTACCTGCTATTCCCAGGGCATCCACCAGACCTCCAGTGGCAGTGACAAGGTCAACGCCATACTCAACTGCCATCTCTACACCGGCAAGCTGGGCAAACCCGGCTGCGGGCCGCTGTCACTGACCGGCCAGCCCAATGCCATGGGCGGGCGGGAAGTGGGCGCGCTGGCCAACCAGCTGGCCGCGCACATGGATTTCGACCCGGAAGACATCCAGCGGGTGGGCCGTTTCTGGAACAGCCCCGGCATGGCCACGCAACCCGGGCTGAAGGCGGTGGAGCTGTTCGAAGCAGTGGAAGCAGGCCGGATACGCGCCCTCTGGATCATGGCCACCAACCCGGCGGTCAGCCTGCCCGATGCCAACCGGGTGCGCCAGGCCCTGGCCCACTGCCCGCTGGTCATCGTCTCGGAAACCGAAGCCCTGACCGACACCAGCCAGTACGCCCACATCCGCCTGCCCGCCGCCGCCTGGGGGGAAAAGGATGGCACGGTAACCAACTCCGAACGGCGCATCTCCCGCCAGCGGGCCTTCCTGCCCCTGCCCGGTGAAGCCCGGCCCGACTGGTGGATCATCGCCCAGGTGGCCCAACGCATGGGCTATGCCGGCTTTGAATACGACGGCCCGGCGGCCATCTTCCGTGAACACGCGGCGCTTTCCTGCCTGGACAACCCCCAGGGGCGGAAGCGCGATTTTTACCTGGGCCCGCTGGCGGAAATCAGTGATGACGACTATGAAACCCTGGAACCGGTGCAATGGCCGCTCAGCCCACGCCCGCGCAAGCGCCTGTTTGCCCAGGGTGGTTTTTTCACCCCGGATGGCAAGGCGCACGCCCTGCCAGTCAGCCCCCGGCCGCCGGCCCGTGGCCTCAGTGGGCAATGGCCACTGATTCTCAACACCGGCCGCATCCGCGACCAGTGGCATACCATGAGCCGCACGGCCCGTTCACCACGGCTGTCCGTACACCTGCCCGAACCCTTCCTGGCCATCCACCCGCGCGATGCCGCCGCCTGCGGTGTCTGGCAGGACGGTCTCTGCCGGGTGGAAAGCGCCTGGGGCCATGCCATGCTGCGGGTGCGGCTGGATGAAGGCCAGGCCATCGGCCAGGTATTCGCCCCCATGCACTGGAACGACCAGACGGCCAGTGACGCGCGGGTGGACGCGCTGGTGAGCCCGGATACCGACCCCGATTCCGGCCAGCCCGAATTCAAGTTCACCCCGGTGCGGGTCATCCCTTGGAAGCCGGCCTGGTACGGTTTTCTGCTCAGCCGCCGCGACCTGCGGGCGCAGGATGCCGCCTACTGGGTGCGCATCCGCCGTGCCCATTGCCACCAGCTGGAACTGGCCGGCAGCGAAGCTCCGGAAGACTGGCCGGCCTTCGCCCGCAAGTTGCTTTGCAGCGACAGCGATGGCGCCCAATGGTCGGAGCTGTTCGACTCGGCCACCCACCATTATCGTGCCGCCCGTTTTCTCGATGGCCGGCTGGAGAGCTGCATCTTCATCGGCCCGGACAAGCACCTGCCGGAACGGGACTGGCTGGTGCGCCTGTTCGACAAGGAACGCCTCGACCGCAAGGAACGGCTGCGCATACTCGCCGGCACACCCGGCAGTGACCAGGCCGACCCCGGCCCCACGGTCTGCACCTGTTTCGGCGTGGGCCGCAACACCCTGATCCAGGCCATCCGCGAACGCAAGCTGGATTCGGTACAGGCCATCGGGAAGTCTCTGGCTGCCGGCACCAACTGCGGCTCCTGCATCCCGGAACTGGAAGCCCTGCTGGAAGCCCATGGCCAGCCTGATAACGGTGATGTGTAGCCCTCGAGGCCCCGGTTTGGCCGCCACGATCGGCAGAAAACCCACGAGCGGGCAAATTTTCTTGAACCCGCAGGCGCGTTCTGGTATAAAGTGCGGCTCTTTGCTGCTGCCAAGCGCAAACCCAGTTTCCAGAACTTTTGACTAGACCGAATTCAGGGGAAAGAACATGGCCAGAGTATGCCAAGTCACGGGTAAAAGGCCCGCCACCGGTAACAACGTGTCGCACTCCCAGCGCAAGACGCGTCGTCGCTTTCTGCCCAACCTGCACACCCACCGCTTCTGGGTGGCCAGCGAAAACCGTTGGGTCAAGCTGCGTGTTTCCACCAAGGGCATGCGCATCATCGACAAGCTGGGCATTGAAACCGTACTGGCCGACCTGCGTGCCCGCGGCGAGAAGATCTGAGGAGAGCCATCATGCGTGAGAAGATCAAACTGGTATCATCCGCCGGCACCGGCCACTACTACACCACCGACAAGAACAAGAAAAACACCCCCAACAAGATGGAAATGAAAAAATACGACCCGGTGGTGCGCAAGCACGTGATGTACAAGGAAGCCAAGATCAAGTAAGAGCTGGCAGTACCTTGTGGCAAAAAACCCTGCCTCGGCAGGGTTTTTTTATGGCCTGCCAACGCATAAGGATGGGGCCTGTTTTCTTGATGGTTCAAGTGTGGAGCGGGCGTGTCCAGTCATCCAGCTTCAGCCGTTGCCGGTGCATGTGGAAGGCCTGGTCGCTGGTCACCAGGACGCAATCACTGGCCATGGCGTGTGCCGCAATCAGCATGTCCATGGCCCCCAATGGCTTGCCCGCCTTTTCACAAGCGCTGGCCAGTTGGGCATAGGCCGCAGCGGCGGCAGAATCCCAGGGCAGGATATCCACCCGCAGCAGAAATTCTTCGACCAGCATGGGTAGCTGTTTGGCTTCCGGTTTTTTGGCCACGCCGCGCAGCAGTTCCGCTTCGGTGATGGCGGAAACGCACAGGCTGGCCATGGGTACCCGCAGCAGATGCTGGCGAATGACGGCCGGTTTTCCCTTGATGATGTAGCTGGCGGTGTTGGTATCCAGCATGTAGCGGGGTTGCGGCACTAGAAGAGGTCCTTCTCCTCAATGGGGCCGTTGTCTCTTTCAGCCATGAAATCGTCGGGCACATGGGCTGAATCGGCCATTTCAAAGAATGAATTCCAGCCACCGGGTTTTCTGGAAAGAATGACATCCCCGGTTTCTGGATCCTTGCGGATATACACTTCTTCGCAGTCAAACCGATACCGGGCCGGCAAGCGCACGGCCTGACTGCGGCCGTTCATGAACAATTTGGCGGTTTGTCGCATGCCTGCTTTACCTGTACAAGTGGTGATATATCAAAGTATATGCACCTTCTGCCAGATTTCAATAGCATGCTGCTGGGCGAGGATGGTGTTTTCAGATCAAGGCACCCGGGCTGAAGCGAGAGGGAGCGTACTGTGATGTACGTGACCGATCGCGTAAGCCCGGGTAACGCAGAGCTGGCAATTGCCAGGGCAAGGATATGCCTGATGAGCTGATAACCAACGATTCTTTTGAGCGAGGATGGTGTTTTCAGATCAAGGCACCCGGGCTGAAGCGAGAGGGAGCGTACTGTGATGTACGTGACCGATCGCGTAAGCCCGGGTAACGCCGAGCTGGAAACACCAGACCGCTCAAAAGCTCAAAAGGGGAAGGGCGCGGGCGTAGTAAACACCCAATCCCGCTTCTCCACCGGCGTATGGCAGCCAATACAGACCTGCTCGGTGCCTTCTCCCTTGTCAAAGGGTTTCTGGTCCATGCCCAGCCAGCGGGCCCAGCGCCAGCCGGTGCCGTTGGGAGACTGGCTGTCCTTGAACATGAATTCGGCGTGCACCAGCGATTGGGGCGCGATGGCCGTGGGCCAGTTGGTTTCGGCCATTTCCTTCCATACCACCTTGCCGAGGATGGCGCCGTCGGGCCAGGGGCTGGTCTGGCCGGCGCGGGCGGCCTTGACGGCGATATCATTGCCCAGAATCACCCGCAGGGTGTGGTTGTCATGGCGGTGGGAGATGGAAATGGTGGCCCACTGCTGCCAGCCTTCCGGGTAGGCGATGCCCTGGGGCGAAGGGGCGTGGCTTGCGGAACCGGCCAGGGCGGATGCACTGAGCAGGCAGGTGGAAAACAGCAGGGTTTTCATGGTCATGAAAGTTCTCCTCAGGTAAAGAATGGGTTCATCTTCCACCAGACCGGTCAGGAGTTACTTTACTTGCGTTTTTTCTGCTGTTGCAGCTGCTTTTTGTGTTGATCGCACAGGTCAGCCACCACGCAGGTTTCACAGGCGGGCTTGCGCGCCTTGCAGGTGTAGCGGCCATGCAGGATCAGCCAGTGGTGGGCGTGTTGCAGGTATTGGGCCGGTACGTTTTTCAGCAGGGCCTTTTCCACCGCCAGCGGGGTTTTGCCGGGCGCCAGGCCGGTGCGGTTGCTGACCCGGAAGATATGGGTGTCCACCGCCATGGTGGGCTGGCCGAAGGCCACATTCAGCACCACATTGGCGGTCTTGCGGCCCACACCGGGCAGGGCTTCCAGGGCTTCCCGCCGGTCGGGCACCTCGCCACCGTGCTGTTCCAGCAGAATGCGGCAGGTAGCGATGATATTCTTCGCCTTGCTGTTGTACAGGCCGATGGTCTGGATATAGGGCTTGAGCCCCTCCTCGCCCAGCGCCAGGATGGCCTCGGGGGTATGGGCCACCGGGAACAGCTTGCGGGTGGCCTTGTTCACGCCCACATCGGTGGCCTGGGCGGAAAGCATCACCGCCACCAGCAGTTCAAAGGGGGTCTGGTATTCCAGTTCGGTCCGTGGTTCCGGGTCGATGGCCTGCAGTCGGCTGAAGAATGCTTCCCGTTCCCGCGCGTTCATGCGTTGCGGACTTCCAGGGCGATGTTGCGGGCTTGTTGCCGTTGTTGCCAGCGACGGTCGAGCCAGCGATGTAGGGCCACCAGCAGGCCCAGGCCCATGAAGGCGCCCATGGGCAGCACGGCCAGCAGAAAACCCCGGTAACCGGGCAACAGGTGCAGGGTCAGGTCCACGCCCTCGCCAAAGAGCAGGTGGGCATCGGCCAGCAGGGTGCCGTGGCCCAGCAGTTCACGCAGGCCGCCCAGCGCCAGCAGTACCGCCAGAAAGCCCAGTCCGGTGGCCAGCCCGTCGGCCAGCGCGGGCAGCAGGGCGTTGCGGGAGGCAAAGGCTTCCGCCCGGGCCATGATGGTGCAATTGGTGACAATCAGCGGGATGAAGATGCCGAGTATGCCGTAGAGTTCATGGAAGAAGGCGTGCATCAACAGCTCCAGCACGGTCACGGTGGAAGCGATGATCAGCACGAAGGCGGGAATACGGATTTCCTGCATCAGCCAGCGGCGCGTGAGGGAGACCAGCCCGTTGGACAGCAACAGGGTGAACAGGGTGGCCAGGCCCAGCCCCAGGGCATTGACCACCGAATTGCTGACAGCCAAAAGCGGGCAGAGGCCCAGCAATTGCACCAGGCCGGGGTTGTTGCGCCACAGGCCCTCGGCGAACAGTGCCTTGTAGTCGGGATTCATGGGGAAACCTCCTCTTCGGGGAGATGTTGCAACACTTGCGGGTGGCTGGCATACCATTGCAGCAGGTCGCGCACGGCCTTGACCACCGCCCGTGGGGTGATGGTGGCACCGGTGAACTGGTCGAAGACCCCGCCATCCTTTTTCACCGCCCAGCGTTCGGCGGGTGGCTGGCCCAGGGCCTTGCCGGCAAAACCCAGTATCCAGTCACCGCGGCGCAGGTCGATGCCATCGCCCAGGCCCGGCGTTTCAGTGTGGGCGGTCACCCGCACACCCAGCAGCTGGCCATCCGGTTTCAGCCCCACCAGCAGGCGGATGTTGCCGTTGTAGCCCTCGGCGGTGGTGATATTCAGCAGCCAGGCGCTGATGGCTCCCTGCTTGCGTGCCACCCAGCCGGTCACCGGCCCGCTCAGGCCGGGAATGGTGCCGGCGGGCAGTTCCAGGGTTTCCAGCAACGGATCGTTGTCGTACAGGGATTGCGGCAGCAGTTCCGCCAATTGCCGCAGGGTGGCCTGACGCTCCTGTTCGGCGATGCGCTCGGCGGTGAGCTGCCAGGTCAGCGCCAGCAGCAGGGAACCGGCCAGGGCAAAGGCACCCAGCAAGAACACAGGCCGCCATTGCAGATTGCTCATGACGGGTCTCCGTGGCCGAATACCCGCGGACGGGTATAGCGGTCGATCCAGGGCACGGCCAGGTTCATCAGCAAGACGGCGAAGGCCACGCCATCGGGGAAAGCGCCCCAGCGGCGGATCAGCAGCACCAGCAAACCCACGCCAAAGCCGAACAGCAGCCGCCCGCGCGGGGTGGTGCTGCCGGAGACCGGGTCGGTGGCAATGAAGAAGGCGCCCAGCATCAAGCCGCCCTGGAACAGGTGTGCCAGCGGGTTGGGATTGGTTTCCGGCCAGAAGGCCCATGCCGGGCCACTGAGCAGGAGGATGGCGGCCAGCACCCCGGCCGGCACCCGCCAGTCGGCCACCCGTTGCTGCACCAGCCACAGCCCGCCCAGGGCGTAGGCCGCCGCCAGCCATTCCCAGCCGCGCCCACCAAGTGTGCCGAAAGCCGGATTTTGCCGGATCTCGTCCATCATCAGCTGTTGCTGCACACCCTGGCGCAGCAGGTCCAGCGGGGTGGCCTCACTGACGGTATCCCATTGCAGGCCGGCGGGCAGCTGGCCGGTGAAGATGACCTGCGCCGCCTGCCAGAGATCGGGTTGCCAGCCGCCCAGCCCGGCCGGCATCAGCCAGCTGGTCACTTCCCTTGGAAAAGCCACCAGCAGCACCACGAAGCCCACCATGGCCGGGTTGAAGGGGTTGTAGCCCAGCCCGCCGTAGAGATGCTTGGCCATGACGATGGCGAAGAAGATGCCGGTGAGGCTGGCCCACCAGGGCAGAAGCGGTGGCAGGGAGAGCACCAGCAGCCAGGCGGTGACCACGGCGCTCAGGTCGGAGAGGAAGGGCCGTATGGGCCGCTGGCGCAGCCGGAGCATGGCCGCCTCCAGCGCCACCGCCACGAGGCTGGCCCACAAGAGCTGCACCACGATGCCCCAGCCGAAAAGCCACACATGCACGGCCACCGCCGGCAGCAGGGCCAGCAGCACCTTGAGCATCATGCGGCTGACCCGGTGGTCGCCACGGATATGGGGGGAGCCGCCGGTATCGAAACGCATCAGTCGCTCTCCTGCTTGCGGGCCTTGGCGCGTTGCACGGCCTCGCGCACGGCATCGCTGCCCTTGTTCTTCAGGGCTTCGGCTTTCTGTTTGCGCCGGGCTTCGCGGGCGGCCTTCTCCGCCGCCAGCCGTGCCTCGCGGGCTTCGTGGCGCTGGCGGGCCAGTTCCGCCTTGCGCTCGGCCATCTGCTCGGCCCGCACCAGGCTCTTGCCATGGCGGTAGTAGTCCACCAGCGGCAGGTGGCTGGGGCAGACATAGGCACAGCAACCGCATTCGATGCAGTCGAACAGATCGTAGGCCACCAGTTTTTCCGTGTTCTCCGCCCGGGCATGCCAGTAGAGTTCCTGCGGCAGCAGTTGCTGCGGGCAGGCGCGGGCACATTCTCCACAACGGATGCAGGGCAGTACCGGGGCCGGGTCGCGGATTTCATCTTCACCCAGCACCAGAATGCAGTTGGTGGCCTTGACCACCGGCAAATTGTCCTCGGGCAGAGCCACGCCCATCATCGGCCCGCCCATCACCAGCCGCCGGGCCTGCGGGGTGTAGCCGCCGGCGGCGGCCACCACATGGCCGATGCTGCAACCCAGGGGCACCCGGTAATTGCCCGGCTCGGCCACGCCCTTGCCGGTGACGGTGACGATGCGGTCCACCACTGGCCGGCCACGGGTGACGGCCTGGTGTATGGTCCAGGCGGTGGCCACATTGTGGCAGAGTATGCCCAGGTCGCCGGGGTAACCGCCGGAAGGCACTTCCAGGCCGGTAAGCACCTTGATCAGCTGCTTCTCCCCGCCTTCCGGGTAGATGGTGGGCACCTTGCGCACGCTGACGCTGGGAGCGCTGACCTTGCGGAAGGCCTGTTCGAAGGCGGTGCAGACATCGGCCATGGGGTCTTCGATGGCGATGATGGCCTGTTCCGCGCCCAGCATTTTCAGCAGCAGTTCCGCGCCCTTGATGATGGCCTCGGCCTCCAGGTGCATCAGGGTTTCGTCGCAGGTGATAAAGGGCTCGCACTCGGCACCGTTGAGAATCACCGTGTGGATGGGCTGCTTGTGGTGGCGCAGCTTGAAATGGGCGGGGAAGACCGCGCCACCCAGGCCCACGATGCCGGATTGCTGCACCCGTTCGATCAGTTCTTCCGGCCTGGCCCGCTCGCAGTGCAGGGGCTCGGGCAGTTCCGCCCAGAGGTCCAGCCCGTCGGGGCGCAGGATGAAACAGCGCCCCGGCAGGGCCGAGGGTTCCGGCATGGGCCGGCGTTCCAGCGCCACAATGGTGCCGGAGGTGGGCGCGTGCACGGCGGCGGAGAATTCCCCCTCGGGCGTGGCCAGCAGCTGGCCCTTCAGCACCCGCTGGCCCACTTCCACCACCGGCCGGGCCGGCTGGCCCATGTGCTGCTGCAGGGGCAGCACCAGTTCTTCCGGCAGGGGCACGGGCAGCAGCACATCCACCTTGGAATCGGCCTTGTGGTGCTGCAGCACCAGCCCGCCGTGAAAGCGGTGGGCCGGTGGCTGGCTGCATTGCAGGGGGGCATCAGGCAACGCGCTTCTCCTTTTCGGGCGGCTGTTCCACCGGCAGGGCGGGCTTGGGCCAGATCCAGCTGGCGCGGGTGGGCGGCAGTTCCACCATGTCGATGCAATCCACCGGGCAGGGTTCCACGCACAGCTTGCAGCCGGTGCACTCGCTTTCGATGACGGTGTGCATGTGCTTGGCCGAGCCGAGAATGGCATCCACCGGGCAGGCCTGGATGCACTTGGTGCAGCCGATGCATTCGGCTTCGCGGATCACCGCCACCAGCGGCCCGTCGGGTTCTTCTTCCACTTCCAGCGGCGGCACGCCCAGCAGGTCGGCGATGGCTTCCATGGTGGCGGTGCCGCCGGGGTTGCACAGGTTGACCGGCGCCTCGCCCCTGGCCAGGGCTTCGGCATAGGGCGCGCAGCCGGGGTAGCCGCACTGGCCACACTGGGTTTGTGGCAGCAGCTGGTTGAGCTTTTCCGCCACCGGGTTGCCTTCCACCCGGAAGCGGCCGGCGGCCCAGGCCAGCAGCAGGCCGAAGGCCAGCGCCAGCAGGGTGATGATGACAACGGCGGTCATGGTGGTGTCAGCCTCGCACCAGGCCGGTGAACCCCATGAAGGCCAGGGCCATGAAACCGGCGGTAATCAGCGCGATGGGCGCGCCCTGGAAGGTTTCCGGCACATCGGCGGCCTGTAGGCGGGCACGGATGCCGGCGAACAGCACCAGCACCAGGCCAAAGCCCAGCGAGGCGCCAAAGCCGTACAGGGCCGATTCCATCAACCCGTGGGATTGCTGGCTGTTGAGCAGGGCCACGCCCAGCACGATGCAGTTGGTGGTGATCAGCGGTAGGAAGATGCCCAGCGTCTGGTAGAGCAGCGGGCTGGCCTTGCGCATGACCATTTCGGTGAACTGCACCACCACGGCAATGACCAGAATGAAACTCAGGGTGCGCAGGTATTCCAGCCCGAAGGGTAGCAACAGCCAGCGCCAGACCAGATAACTGGCCACCGAGGAGAGGGTGAGCACGAAACTGGTGGCCAGCACCATGCCGAAGGCGGATTCTTCCTTGGCGGAAACCCCCATGAACGGGCACAGGCCAAGAAACTTCACCAGCACGAAGTTGTTGACCAGCACCGTGGAGACCAGGATGAGGAAGAATTCGCTCATGGCACCTTACTTCACCCGCATGCCCGGCTGCGCGCCGCTGTCGGGGGCGAGCAGGTAGATGCCCTGGCCGTCTCCGGCGGCCAGCACCATGCCCTCGGAAAGGCCGAAGCGCATCTTGCGCGGCTTGAGGTTGGCCACCATCACCGTCAGCCGGCCTTGCAGGTCTTCCGGGCGGTAGGCGGCCTTGATGCCGGCAAAGACCTGGCGGGTCTCGCCACCCAGGTCCAGCTCCAGCCGCAGCAGCTTGTCGGCGCCTTCCACCGCCTCGGCCCTGGCAATGCGGGCCACGCGCAGATCCACCTTGAGAAAATCGTCGATGGTGATGGCGTCCCCATCCGCCTGCGATGGCTGGTCGGTGGCCTTGGCTTCGGCTTTTTTTGCTGCCGGCTGGCTGTCGTCCTTGCTGGCTTCCACCATGGCCGCGACCCGTTCCGGGTCCACCCGGAACATCAGCGGCTTGAACTTTTCGATGGGCTGGCCCAGCAGGGGCTGGTGCAGGTCATCCCAGGCCAGCGCCTGCCCGCCGAGAAAGGCCTCGGCCTTGGCCACGGTGGCCGGAATCACTGGCTTGAGCATCACCGCCAGCTGGCGGAACAGATTGATGCCCATGGAGCAGACGGCCAGTACTTCCGCCTCGCGGCCGGCTTCCTTGGCCATTTGCCAGGGCTTGTGTTCGTCGATATAGCGGTTGGCCTCGTCGGCCAGTGCCATGATGCGGCGGCAGGCGCGGTTGAAATCCCGTTGCTCGAAGGCTTCGGCCACCGCCTCGGCGGCTTCCGCCTGCCGGCGGAACAGGGCCTCGTCGGCCAGGCTGTCGGCCAGCCGGCCTCCGCCCAGCTTGTGAATGAAACCGGCACAGCGGCTGGCGATGTTCACCCACTTGCCCACCAGATCGGCGTTGATTTTCTGGATGAAGTCCTCCAGGTTAAGGTCGATGTCGCTCAGGCCCGCGCCCAGCTTGCTGGCCAGGTAGTAACGCAGATAGTCCGGGTTCAGGTGTTCCAGATAGGTGCGCGCGGTGATGAAGCTGCCGCGGGACTTGGACATCTTCTGCCCGTTGACGGTGAGAAAACCGTGCACATGAATGGTGGTGGGCGTGCGGAAGCCGGCGCCGCTGAGGGTGGCCGGCCAGAACAGGGCATGGAAATAGGTGATGTCCTTGCCGATGAAATGCACCAGCTCGGTTTCGCTGCCGGCGGCCCAGTATTCGTCGAAATCCAGCCCCTTTTCCTCGCAGAGCTTGCGGAAGGCGGCCATGTAGCCGATGGGCGCGTCCAGCCACACATAGAAGAACTTGCCGGGCTTGCCGGGAATCTCGAAGCCGAAATAGGGCGCGTCGCGGGTGATGTCCCAGGGTTGCAACCCGGCCTCGAACCATTCGTCCAGCTTGTTGCTCACCTCCTCCTGCAGGTGGCCGGCCCGGGTCCATTCACGCAGCATGGGCTCGAAATCCTGCAGGCGGAAGAAATCGTGCTCGGTTTCCTTCAGCACGGGTTTTTCGCCGGAAACCACCGAATAGGGTTCCACCAGATCCGCCGGGGTGTAGGTGCTGCCGCAGGCCTCGCAGGAATCACCGTACTGGTCCTCGGCGCCGCACTTGGGGCAGCGGCCCTTGATGAAGCGGTCGGGCAGAAACATCTGCTCCTTCGGGTCGTAGAGCTGGGTGATGGTGCGGCTTTCGATATGGCCAGCTTCGCGGTTGTTCAGGTAGATGGTTTCGGCCAGCTGGCGGTTTTCTTCCGAATGGGTGGTGTGAAAACAGTCCAGGCCGATGTGAAAACCGTCGAAATCGGCCTTGTGGGCGTGCCAGGTCTTTTCAATCAGCGCCTCCGGGCTGATGCCCTGCTTGCGCGCGTTGAGCATGATGGGCGTGCCGTGGGCGTCGTCGGCACAGACATACCAGCATTCGTGCCCGCGCATTTTCTGGAAACGCACCCAGATATCCGTCTGGGTGTATTCCACCACATGGCCCATGTGCAGCGGGCCATTGGCGTAGGGCAGGGCGCTGGTGACCAGAATCTTTCGCTTTGCCATGAGGGCTGTCCGATCAGAAGGAAACGGCGTATTGTCGCAAAATCCGCCGCCGAAAGCAGTAGCCCGCAGGGG
>JALWTZ010000380.1 GCA_026993285.1 Lysobacterales bacterium
CCGGTGTGCTGGGCACCCTGCCCGATGGTTCTATATGGGCACGCAATACGCAAGGTTTGTTTCGGATTACCAGCCATCATCTGCAAGCCTTGCGCCATATCGATGGCAAGCTGTTGAATCCACAGGGTCAACCTGTTTATCACCAGGGTCACTGGTGGGCGGGCAGTGTTGAAAACGGTGTATTGGCCTGGGAGACCGGGCAGGAGACAGTCCAGAGTTTCCTATTGCCGGAGTCGTTGCAGAATCCGGTCTGGAATGTGACACCGCTGTCAGGTAACGCGCTTTTGCTGGCAACTTTTGGCTCCGGTGTCCTGCAGCTGGATCTGGATACCGGGCGCTTCAGCCCATGGAGCATGGAGGGGGAAGCCCCGACATCCGGCGTGGCCACCCGTTTTCTCCAGGCAGGCGACACGCTGCTGGTTGGCACTTTTGGTCATGGTGTGTTGAAAGCCAACCGTGCGGAAAAGCGTCTGGAAAACTGGCTGCATTGGGAGGCGGGTAGCACAAACTGCGGTTTGAATGTCTATAATCTGTTGCAAGTCAATGCGCACACAGTGCTGGCGGCTACCCGCAAGGGTGTGCTGGAAATCAATATACCCAGTGCCTCTGCCCGTTGTCTGGATGATGGGGATTTTGAGCAGCCAGCGCATGCGCGGTTGATGTGGCGTAATCTGGTGAAGGATGCCCAGGGCAATATCTGGCTGGGGGGTGATGATCGTCTGTTGGTGCGCAGGCGGGGTCAACAGAAATTCGAAGCGGTATTTTTCCATGTGGACGGGCAATTACGTACCCCTTCGATTCGTTCCGATGATTTGCTTTTGGATCGGGCCGGTGTGCTCTGGTTGCATGATGAGCGCAATCATGTTCTCCAACTGGCCCCAAACTGGGAGCAGCAAAGGCTGGAGTTCTGGGATCAGCCCTGGCGCAAGGATGATGTGCCCAAGTACATTTTTCTGGACAGCCAAAAGCGCCTTTGGCTGAGTAATGGCAAGGATCGGCTGATTCAGCGAGACAGGGACGGAACGGTGACGGTTCATCAAAGCCGAACCGATCGTCCCATTTATGTCATTTCATCAGCTGTTGAAGATACTCAGGGCAATGTATGGTTTGCCAATCAATCCACCCTGCTGTTGATGCATGATGGAACACTGCAACAAATACATTTTGGCTATGGCAGCGCAAATGTGCCGGGCGGGGTGTATTATCTGCAACCCTGGGGGCAGACCGGTGT
Organism: Lysobacterales bacterium; assembly: GCA_026993285.1. Classification (GTDB taxonomy): domain Bacteria; phylum Pseudomonadota; class Gammaproteobacteria; order Xanthomonadales; family S139-57; genus S139-57. Next base: position 1,232 of record JALWTZ010000380.1, read on the forward strand.
TGTGGCCAGCCTGTACGCGCGCGGGTTGCTTTTCTGTTCCCTGAAGTCCCAATGCCATGTCCAGCCACTGAAACCTTTTCTGCAAAGCAGCGCTCTGCAAATCGAATCCATGCTCGCTCAACCACAGGGCCTGCTGTTGGCGATCGGGCAAGGCTTGTGGCGTTACCAGCCGGAACGCAACCGCATTCAACCTGTAATTATTCGCCAGCAAGGTGCGCTGCTGCGGGAGAAATGGCTGTATATGCGCCAGTTTGCGCAGTCCGGCTTGTGGCTGCTTTCCGAACATGCCGTCTATCAGATGCAGGCTCGGGATGGGAATCTGGACGTGGTCCTGCGCATTGCCCTGCCATTTTCCGCCAATGCGGAGGCCCTGGCCATGGTGGAGGACGATCAGGGGCAAATCTGGTTGCGTCATGGTGATGGACTGTATTGGCTGGATCCGCTACAGGCCCGTTTACATTGGGTTTCATCCAGGCTGGGTGGCTGGCTGGCAACCAATCTGATTGTGCATGATGGTGAATTGGGCGGCATCAGTGAAAATGGTGTGCGCTGGCTGCGGCTGAACAGTTTGCGGCGGGAAGATGCGCGCCCGCTTCGGCCTCGAGTGGAATATATACGCACCCGTATTGGCAAGAAAACGCAAACCACACTTTCCGGGCCGCTGGTTTTGCCCTATGAAAAACGTTTTGCGGAGGTCGGCCTGGGGGTGAATGACCTCTACAATGGCCGTTATATCCATTTTCGCTGGCGGTTGAAAGCCGACCAGCCCTGGGTGGATCTGGGCCAGGCCGCGCATATCACCCTAGTTGAGCTATCACCGGGTGAGCACGAGCTGGAAGTGCAAGCCTATGATGAGCGCAGTCGGCAATATTCCTCCTCGCTACGCGTACCCTTGCGTGTGGGTTATCCACCGTGGCGTCAGCCATGGGCCTATCTGGTTTATGCGCTGCTGATCGCGTTGTCGGCAGCCTTGTTACTGGCCTGGCGAGTTCGTAGTCAGCGTTACCGGGATATTCAGGTCCAGCGGGAACGGGTTCTGCAAGTACAGGCGGCGATGAAGGAGATGAGCCGTGCGTTGGACCCGGACAGGGTATTTCAGGGTTTTAGCCAGGGGCTGCATGCTGCAGTGCCTGTGGATGGCATGCATGTTCTGGGTGACATGCTTCGGCTGGAACAGCCCGATTGGTTAAACGACGATTTCGTTCAATGGCTTTCTCATTGGCCTGAGGATCAGCGCTGGGGCAACTGTTGTGCCTGGCGGGAAGGTGAGCGAGGTATCCTGTGTTATCCCTTGTATGTGCAAGGTAAACTGTTGGCCATGTTGCTGCTTTGCCGAAAACCTCCTGCAGCATGGACTGACCTGGATTTGATCCGTCTCACCCCCTTTGCTGAATACTTCGTGCTCACGCTGAGTAATGCACGCTTGTATCAACAGAGTATCGAGTTGGCTGATCAGGCGTTGCAGGCCAGTGAAGCCAAGAGCGAATTCATTGCCAAGGTCAGCCACGAAATCCGCACACCGATGAACGGTGTGCTGGGCATGGCGGAACTGCTGAAAGACTCCCCCTTGAGTGACGACCAGCAGCAGCATGTGCAGGTCATCAGGGATTCCGGCCAGATTTTGTTAAGCCTGATCAACGATATTCTGGATTTGTCCAAGATCGAATCCGGCAGGCTGGAGCTGATCCAGGAAGAAACTTCGATCCAGGACATCGTGGATCGTTGTCTGAGCCTGATGACGGTCGAGCGCAGTCAGCACGGCACCTTGATCAGTGCCTGGATAGCCGATGAGGTACCCGGGAAGCTTTGGCTCGACAAGCACCGTGTACACCAGATCGTGCTGAACCTGCTGAGTAATGCCTGCAAGTTTGCCCGGGGGGGGGAAGTGGCCTTGCGCGTGTATCTTCGGGGCGAGGCAGAAAACCCGGTGTTGTATATCGAAGTGCAGGATGACGGGCCGGGTATCGATCCCGAACAGCAGCAAAAACTGTTTCAGCCCTTCATGCAGGCGGATGGCAAGATTCAACACCAGTATGGA
>JALWTZ010000381.1 GCA_026993285.1 Lysobacterales bacterium
GCGGGCCATTGGCGTAGGGCAGGGCGCTGGTGACCAGAATCTTTCGCTTTGCCATGAGGGCTGTCCGATCAGAAGGAAACGGCGTATTGTCGCAAAATCCGCCGCCGAAAGCAGTAGCCCGCAGGGGTGGCTTATCTGTGGTAACGGATGGACTATTCCGGTGCAGGCAACCTTTCCTGAATATCTTCCAGTGCCAGCAGCAACTGTGCCAGTTGAATTTCCTACATTTGCAGGGCATGGATTTCTTCCAGCACCATCAGATCATGCACAACAAGCTCTGCCTTCAGGCGCGGGCCATCCATGAGTTTGTTCACGGTGCGAACCAGCAGTTGCAGGGTGGAGAGTTGTTCATCATAGGGAGCGTGGTGCTGGCGGGCAACGCTGATATAGGGTTCGGGTACACTCCAGTGTTCCAGCAGGCGTGCACCCTGTTCCGGGTGCAGGCTGTCCAGTAATTCGTTTACCAGATCCATGCTGGGTTGTTCCAGGCTGGCGTTTTCTTCCAGCCGGCCCAGTGCATGGAGGATGGCCAGTTTGCCAATGTCGTGTAACAGGCCGGCGGTATATGCTTCATCTCGCAGCTCCTTGAGATCCAGCAGTTCGGCCAGCTTTCGGCTCCCTTCGGCAACCAGCAGGTGATGTTGCCAGACCTCCCGGTAGATGGGCTTGTAACGCTCGGGTGCCTGGCTATACAAGGAAGCCTGGACGGCCTGTATGGCAAACTGGTTGATGCGGCTCACCCCCAGCCGTATGGCGGCATCCTTCAGGGTGCGTGCCTGAGACAGGCCAGCGTAGAAAGGGGAGTTGGCCATGCGCAGTATACGGCTGCTCATGGCGGCATCCTGTTCGATGACCGCAACCAGATCAGGGATGGTGGTTTCTTCCTGCTGGGCAAGATTGAATACGGTCTGCGCCACCCGGTCCAGGGAAGGCAGCTCGGCTTCATCGCCTGTCAGGGTTTCTTCTATGAGTTGCAACAGGTTTTTTTCAGCCATTGGCAGTTCCACACAAACGCTTCAGTTCAGAAAGGGGTCTCGGTGGGTGCAGCCTGGGCAGTTGCCGCAGGATTTCATTCAGGGTTGTCTGTCCGGTAGCCGCTTTGACCAGGCCGTCTTCCAGCAGGGTGATGAGATTGGAGCTTTCCACGCTGATCTGGCGAATCTGGGTGGAAGTGCGCCGTTCGAGTATGGCCTGTTTGACATCTTCATTCATCACCAGTGCTTCGAAAACGCCGACACGACCGGAATAGCCGGTGAAATGGCAATGTTCACAGCCCTTGCCTTCCTGATAATCGGTTTGGCTGTAATCCTTGGGGTCTGCTCCCAGGCGGCGCAGCAGCAGTGCATCGGGCTTGCGTGGTTCGGCACAGTGCGAGCAAACCCGGCGCAGCAGGCGTTGGGCGACCACACAGACAACCGTTGAAGAAATGAGGAAGGCCTCGATGTTCATGTTGAGCAGGCGAAGAATGCCGCCGATGGAGTCTTCTGTGTGAAAGGTGGTCAATACCTTGTGGCCCGTGAGTGCAGCCTGAATGGCGGTTTCAGCTGAAAAGGTATCGCGAATCTCGCCCAGTACGATGATGTCCGGATCCTGGCGTACGATATGGCGCAAGGTCTCGTGGAAGGTGAGGTCCAGCTTGGGGTTGATGGAACATTGTGATACCCCTTCGATGATGGATTCGACCGGGTCTTCCGCGGAAATGATACTGGTGTTTTCGTTGTTCAGGTACTTGATGCAGCTGTAGAGCGTGGTGGTTTTTCCGGAACCCGTGGGCCCGGTAACGATGATGACCCCGGAGGGAATATCCAGCGCTTCTTCGCGGAACTGGCGAATCAGGCTGGGTTGCATGCCCGTATTTTCCAGGTCGATGATCACCCCCTGCTGGTTGAGCAGGCGGAGGACGATGGTTTCCCCATGTACGGTGATGAAAAAACTGGCACGCAAATCCAGCGTGGTACCGGTGGTCGGGTCTTCAAAGAGGATACGCCCGTCCTGATGCCGCCGTTTTTCCGTTACATTGGCATTGGCCATGATTTTCAGCCGCGCGACAATGGCGCTGTATTCTTCCATGTCCAGGCTGCTGTGTTGTCGCAGTACGCCATCGATACGCATGCGTACACGGGCTTCGTGCTTGCCGGGTTCAATATGGATGTCACTGGCTTCCAGTTTTTCGGCATCCAGTATCAGCTGGTTGACGAGCCGGACGATCCGGTTGCCCTGCAAGGCCGTATCGTTCTGTCTGGCATGACCGGCCATTTTTTCCAGGCTTTCCAGTATGCCCTTGACCCATGAACGGCTGGTTACCGCGGGTGTGAGAGGCATGTTCAGCTTGACCTGGGCATCTTCCAGCACTTCGGCGTTGAGCGGGTCAACCATCAACAGCCAGGTCTGATTGTCTTCGTCCCGAAAAGGAACGGCCTGTTTTTGCTGAATCCAGTGAACACCCAGTTTTTTCAGCCACTCGCGTTGCAGCTGTTTCCATGCAGGCTCCAGAAAGGGCAGGCCCAGCTGGTAGGACAGGGTTTCCACGATCCGTTTTTCCGGCACCAGCTGGTGGGAAACGAGAATGTCCCCCAGGGGGGTATCGGGCTGGTTCCGCTGGATTTTCAGTGCCAGATCCAGATCCTTCTGGCTGATATGCCCCAGTTCCAGCAGCATGTCACCCAGGCGGATTTGTACACCGGTCTCCGCCTCAAACAGCGCCTGCAGGGCATTGGGCGGGAGTTTTTGCAGGTCACGAAGGATCTGGATCAGCGGGGTTTCCTCGCCCAGTTTGGATTGCAGGCGCCGGGTGTATTGCAGATCTTCCGGGCTCAGCAAACCGTGTTCGACCAATAACTGTGCGATGTGGCTGTTGCCAGTATTGTTATTCTCCATGGGAGCACTCGCTATGGGTGTTTCCGGGATAACCATAGCAGGAATGGAGGTGGACTGTCTGCAGGTTTTGCCTGGGCGGGCTGGTGCAATGGGCGGGGTCAGGTCATCCGAACCTTTTCCTCATGCTGGAGGAGGCCGTTGGCAGGATGTGCTTCAGCACAACGGGCCGGATGCAGAAGCTCCAGCCAGCAGTGGCAAGAAGAGCGTGGCTGCCAGCCTGGCGGCCGGCAGCTTGTCCGACTGGATCAGTGCCGGGCGTTGGCAAACAGGCGTGCCAGGGCCAGCTGATTGCGGTTGGAGGCCTGGCGGAAAGTGGTGCCCAAAAGCTCGCGGGCCCTTTCGGTCTGGCCGGAGTGGTGTTCGATCAGTACTTCGGCGGC
>JALWTZ010000382.1 GCA_026993285.1 Lysobacterales bacterium
ACATGGCCGAGCTGGTAGACATCCCCGCTGCCCAAGGCCAGCAGCCGCTTGAGGCCGAATTCCGGCGAGGTGTGGAGAAAGCCGTCACCCGCGGGCAGCGAGGCGATGGCCGGGTCGGTATTGGCCCAGGGCCACAGAGCGGGGGTGTCGGCTTCCAGCACTTGCCGTTCGGCCATCCAGGCGCGCAGATCGGCCAGCAGGCGGGCCCGTCGTTGCAGGCGCTCACGGGCCGCTGCGGGCATGTCAGTCCTTCACGCGGCTGACGTATTCTCCGCTGCGGGTGTCCACCTTGATGATTTCTCCCTCGTCCACGAACAGGGGCACGCGCACCACCGCGCCGGTTTCCAGCTTGGCCGGCTTGCCGCCACCGCCGCTGGTATCGCCGCGCACGCCGGGATCGGTTTCGACGATTTTCAGTTCGACGAAATTGGGCGGGGTGACGCTGATGGGTTCACCGTTCCAGGAGGTGACCGCGCAGATATCCTGTTCCTTCAGCCACTGCACGGCTTCTTCCACCGCGGCACCACCGGCGGGGACCTGTTCGAAGGTTTCCGGGTCCATGAAATACCAGTACTCGCCGTCGTTGTAGAGGTATTGCATGTCCTTCTCGAACACATCGGCCGCTTCCACGCTTTCACCGGACTTGAAGGTCTTTTCGATGACCCGGCCGGTCTTCAGGTTGCGAACCTTGACCCGGTTGAAGGCCTGGCCCTTGCCGGGCTTGACGAATTCGTTCTCGACGATGGTGTAGGGCTCGCCATCCAGCAGGATCTTGAGACCACCCTTGAACTCATTGGTGTTGTAACTGGCCATGTGCTCTCCTGTGCGCTGCAATTGCCATGGTTTAGAATGGCAGCTTGTCTATGGAATCGGCGGATTTTACCTTGAATGATGGCTCTTTGCCCATGTTGCGGGCAGAAACCCGGCCTGCTGTCACGCTGAATTGGCAGGAGGAAATGCAACGGGCCCTGCGCAATGGGCGGGAATTGCTGGATTTTTGCGACCTGTCGCCCGCCGCGCTGGATTTCGACCCGGAACCGGATTTTCCCTGCCGCGTCCCCCGGCCCTGGGCGGCGCGCATCCGCAAGGGTGATCCGCGGGATCCGCTGCTGTTGCAGGTGCTGCCGCGAAAATGTGAACGATCGGTCGTGCCGGGGTTTGGCACTGACCCGACGGGGGATCTGCACGCCCTGGCCGGGCCGGGCCTGTTGCACAAGTACCGTTCCCGCTGCCTGCTGGTGACCACGGCAGCTTGTGCGGTGCATTGCCGCTACTGTTTTCGCCGGCATTTCCCCTATGCGGAACAGACCACACCCTGGCCGGATCTGGGTGCCTGTCTGCAGGCACATCCGGATATCCGTGAAGTCATTCTCAGTGGCGGTGACCCGCTGATGCTGCCGACGGCACGGTTGCAGCGCCTGGCCAAGGTGCTGGAGGACTGGCCGCAGGTACAGACACTGCGCTTGCATACACGCATGCCGGTAGTCCTGCCTGCACGGGTGGATAGTGAGCTGGTGGATTTTCTGCGCCAATTGCCGCAACAGGTGGTCGTGGTCCTGCATGTCAACCACGCGCGGGAACTGGATGAAGAGACGGCGGCGGCCCTGGCCGCCTTGCGCCGTGCCGGCGTGCACCTGCTCAACCAGGCGGTGTTGCTGCGGGGTGTGAACGACAGCACGGACAGCCAGCGAGAGCTTTGCGAAGCTCTGTTCACCCAGGGGGTTTTGCCCTATTATCTGCATCTGCTCGACCCGGTGGCCGGGGCGGCCCATTTTGCGATTGATACGGCCACGGCACTAGCCATGCATGCGGCGCTGCGTGCAGTCCTGCCTGGCTATCTTGTGCCCCGGCTGGCACAGGAAAAGCCGGGAGAAGCGGCCAAGCGGGTTCTGGCCGGTTAGCAGCCAGTTAGCACCAATCTGAACAAGGATCACCTTTGATGAGCACAGAAGTTCTCCGACTGATTCTGTTGCACAGTTCGCTGGAACAGGCCGAGCACTTGCTCAGCCTGCTGCGCAACGCCGGGATTGCCGTGCGTCCGGAGCGTGCCGAAGACCTGGAAGATGTGGATGAGCTGCTGCAGGCCAAGCCCTGTGACCTGATTTTTCATGAGTACGGCAATACGGAATGCAGCCTGGAGAGCCTGCTGACCTATCTGCAGGAAAACAACCGGGACTTGCCGGTGCTCTCCGTGGCAACCGAACTGCGCATGGAACCGATGCTGGAAGTGATGCGCAAGGGCGCGGTAGCCCTGGTCAGTGCGGACCAGCCGGCTTTTCTGGAAATGCTGGTTCAGCGTGAAATGCAGCACCTGGCCTGCCGCCGGCAGGTACGCAGGCTGGAGGGGCTGTATCGTGAATCGGAAAAACGCAACCATGCCCTGCTGGACAGTTCCCGTGATGCCATTGCCTATGTGCATGAAGGGGCGCATGTATTCGCCAACAAGGCCTACCTGGACATGTTCCAGTTTCAGGACAGCGAGGAAATCGAGGGCTTGCCGGTGCTGGAAATGATCGCACCGACGGATCAGGCTGAATTCAAGAAGGTTTTGCGCAAGCTGAGCAAGGGCAAGGATATCGAACAGGATGTGGAATACACGGCCCAGCGAGCCAATGGCGAGCAATTCAAGGTGGTGCTCAATTTCTCCAGTGCCACCGTCAACGGCGAGCCTTGCCACCAGATCGTCTTCCGCGAAGCCAGCTTCAACCCGGAGCTGGAACAGGAACTGGAACAGCTCAAGAGTCAGGATTTGCTCACCGGCCTGCTGAACAAGGATGCCTTCAACCTGCGTCTGGAGCAGGCGATCAAGAAGGCCCAGCAAGGCCAGAGTCAGCAGCAGTATCTGGTGTATCTGGAGCTGGATCATTTCAAGGCCCTCAGCGACCAGATCGGCATCAGTGGTACCGACCTGTTGCTGCGTGATGTGGCGGATCTGCTCAAGGAAGCCTGCCCGGAAGGCCAGTCACTGGCCCGTATCCGCGATCATATTTTCACCCTGCTGCTGGAATTGCCACAGAAGGAAGTGGAAAAACTGTGCAATGCCCTGTCAAACCAGCTGGAGCAGCATCTGTTCGAAGTGGGCAAGCAGTCGGTCAATATCACTGCCAGCATGGGTGTGGTCATTGTGGGAGAAGGTGCGGTTTCCCCGGAATCCGTGCTCACCCTGGCAGCGGAAACCGCCGCGGAACAGGCAGCCGGTGGCGGCAATGG
>JALWTZ010000383.1 GCA_026993285.1 Lysobacterales bacterium
CTTCCGCCACCGCGCGCAGCTCCGAATTGGCGCCGAAGATCAGATCCACCGTGGTAGCTGTCCAGCGTTGTTTGTCACTGCCGCGTTCCAGCCCCTTGTAAACGCCGGGTGTGGCATCCGGCACCCAACGGGTGGACATATCCAGCAGGTTGACGAAGAAATCGTTGCTCAACACGCCAGGACGACGGGTCAGCACGCCATGGCGGCTGTTTCCGGTGTTGGCGGCCAGGGCGCGCATACCGCCCAGCAGTACCGTCATCTCCGGCACAGTCAGGCCCAGGGTGTCGGCCTTGTCCACCAGTTCGTCAGCCGGGGAACGCAGGGCCCGTGGGCCGTAGTAGTTACGAAAGGCATCCGCCCTGGGTTCCAAAACCGCCATGTTGCGTACATCGGTCTGTTCCTGGGTGGCATCGGTACGGCCCGGACTGACTGGGACTTTCACCTTGTAGCCAGCGGCTCGGGCGGCCTTTTCAATGGCTGCCGCACCGCCGATGACAATCAGATCGGCCAGGGAAACCTGCTGCCGGCCCTTGTGCTTGCGGTTGAAACGCGCCTGTACGTCACGCAGCTTGTCCAGCACCTTTGCCAGCTCTTCCGGTTCGTTGACTGGCCAGTTCTTTTGTGGCGCCAGTGCCAGGCGACCGCCGTTGGTGCCACCGCGCATATCGGTATTGCGGAACGAGGCGGCTGCCGCCCAGGCGGTCTTGACCAGATCCGGTACGCTGAGGCCGGTTTTCAGCACGGCCTTTTTTAGGCTGGCCACATCCTTTTCGTTGATGGTTGGATAATCAGCCTTGGGAATGGGGTCTTGCCAGATCAGGTCTTCAGCCGGCACTTCCGCGCCCACATAGCGGTTTTTGGGGCCCATGTCGCGGTGGGTCAGCTTGAACCAGGCACGGGCAAAGGCGTCATTGAAGGCATTGGGGTTGTGGGCGAATTGTTCCGAGATCTTGCGGTAGGCCGGGTCTTCTCGCAGTGCAAGGTCGGTGGTCAGCATGACAATCGGATGACGCTTGCCCTTGATGTGGGCATCCGGAGCCATGTTGTGCAGGGCCTTGTCCCTGGGCACCCACTGAATGGCACCGGCCGGGCTGGTGGTCTTTTCCCATTCGAAATTGAGCAGGTTTTGCAAAAACGCGGCGGTCCACTGGGTGGGGGTGGGTGTCCATGCCCCTTCCAGACCGCTGGTGACCGTATCCTCGGCCATGCCCTTGCCACAGCGGTTTTTCCAGCCCAGGCCCTGTTCAGTAATATCTGCCGCCGCTGGTTCGGGGCCAACGCATTTTTCCGGGTTGTGCGCGCCATGAGTTTTGCCCAGTGTATGGCCACCGGCGATCAGGGCCACGGTTTCCTCGTCATTCATGCCCATGCGGGTAAAGGTTTCACGGATATCCCTGGCAGCTGCCAGTGGGTCCCCCTTGTGCCCCGTGGGCCCTTCCGGGTTGACGTAGATCAGCCCCATCTGCACTGCCGCCAGCGGGCTTTCCAGCTCACGATCGCCCTTGTAGCGCTTGCTGTCATCCAGCCATCGGGTTTCTGCGCCCCAGTAGACTTCATCCGCTTCCCAGTCATCGGCCCGGCCTCCGGCAAAGCCGTAAGTCTTGAAGCCGGATTTCTCCAGCGCCACATTGCCCGCCAGGACCATAAGATCGGCCCAGGATACACTGCGACCGTATTTTTTCTTCACCGGCCACAACAGGCGGCGAGCCTTGTCCAGATTGGCGTTGTCCGGCCAGCTGTTCAGCGGTTCAAAGCGCTGCTGCCCTCCATCGGCGCCCCCGCGCCCGTCCAGAGTGCGATAGGTGCCGGCGCTGTGCCAGGCCATGCGAATGAACAGCCCGGCGTAGGTGCCCCAATCCGCTGGCCACCAGTCCTGGGAATCGGTCATGACCCGGGCGATGTCTTCCTTGAGGGCGGTCAGATCCACCTTGCTGAATTCACGGGCATAGTCGAAATCCGCACCGTATGGGTTGGATTGGGGCATGTGATCCCGCAAGGGCGAGAGATCCAGCTTCTCCGGCCACCAGAAGTGATTGTCCGGGGCCGGGTCAGCCTGCCCGTGCTGCATGGCCGCACTGGAACCTGCAGCCCAGGCCAGGGCGATCGAAAATACAATGGCATTGGCTTTCTTCATCATTACTCCTCCTTACCGTCATGGTGCATCCCAGCTTAGGAGGAGATAGGAAAATTGGGAAATTGTTTGAATTTATTCAGTTGATAGAGATCAACTATCAGCTGGCAGGATTGCGGATCTGATAGATATCGATATTTCTGCCAACCATGAAAGCAAAAGCCTTCAGGTTGGCAGAAAGCCCGTATTCAAGAACCATCGGTACAATACACGAACTACAGATCCCACTCCTTGAGAAGCAGGTACCAGGTGAAACTGACCGACAGATTAAGACCTATTGAACCGCCCTTGAAGCCATATGCCATGCCATGACTATAGTATTTCTCCCCGTTTTCAACATAGGTGACCGTGGGCGACCAGAAAATTTCCCCACCGAAACCACCAAGTTTTGCAAGCACGGCATTGATGGCGATTCCTGCTTTCCCGTCCAGGTCGACTTTCAGATTGGCCAGTACCAGGGAGGCCGTTGCGCCAATAAAGCTACCCTCATAATCACCGGGAATGCGGGTGTGCGAGATCCAGCTTCCCACCGCGCCTCCTGGAGGTGAGACGCTCAGGGGCTTGCCTGGTGCCCCTTCCTTTCCCTTGACTACAAAATTTACTCCAAATCCGCTTCCGGAGGTTGCATAGAGAGCAATTTTGGAAGGCGAGTTGAAACGGACTGCCTCGACACCGGCCTGAAATTCCGCAACACCCGCGGAAACCTGAACATAGCCTCTTGCCGCAAAGGTGGAAAAGAATGGGAGGTCAACGAGATCACGCAGATTGACGAATCGGGCATTTTTCTTCTGGCCAAATATATTGATGACCCTAAGCAGACCCAGACCACTGGTAAATGCTTGCCGCCATCCATCGACATAGGCAGCAAAACTGACTACCAGCAAGGTATTGGAAAGGGAAACACCCAGCAGAACGTTGGACAAACTCACTTGCCCGCTGGGATCGAGGCGGTTGATGGGGTCATTGAAGCTGTAGGTATAGCGATTGATCGTGCGCGGGTCGGCACCATCGACACCGAAGCTGTCACGGGTGGTAAAACGTTTGAGGTCTGGTGAATACCAGCGGCTGCGCATG
>JALWTZ010000384.1 GCA_026993285.1 Lysobacterales bacterium
GCGGCTATCGCCTCGCCCATGCGCCGGAGCAGGTTTCCATCGCGCAGGTCATCACCGCCATGGAAGGGCCGCTGGCATTGACCGAATGTGTCATGGGGCAGGGCCAGTGCGTGCAGTCGGCCGCCTGTGGCCTGAAGCCCAACTGGACCCGCCTTTCCCGCGCCGTGGAGCAGACGCTGCAGGCATTCACCCTGGCGGAAATGCTGGACAAGGGCCCGCGGCCCGTCCAGGAAGCGCGTTGAGTTACGAGGTAGACCCATGAGTCAGACAGAAGTACAGGAACTGGTCGATCGCAAGTACGAGCACGGTTTTGTGACCGAAATCGAGGCGGAAACCTTCCCTCCCGGCCTGGACGAGGATGTGATTCGTCGTCTGTCCGCCATCAAGGGCGAGCCTGAATGGTTGCTGGAATGGCGCCTGGAAGCCTTTCGCATCTGGAAGGAAATGCCGGAACCGGACTGGGCGCATCTGAACATCGACCCCATCGACTACCAAGCCATTTCCTACTACTCCGCGCCCAAGTCCGAGAAGGACAAGCCCCAGTCGCTGGACGAGGTGGACCCGGCCCTGCTGGAAACCTATGAAAAGCTGGGCATTCCGCTGCACGAACGTGCCCGCCTGGCGGGTGTGGCGGTGGACGCGGTATTCGATTCGGTTTCCGTGGCCACCACGTTCCGTGAGGAACTGGCCAAGGTGGGGGTGATCTTCTGCTCCTTCTCCGAGGCCGTGCGTGAGTACCCGGAACTGGTACGCCAGTATCTGGGTTCGGTGGTGCCCCAGCGGGACAACTTCTTCGCCGCCCTCAACTCCGCCGTGTTCTCTGACGGTTCCTTCGTCTTTATTCCCAAGGGGGTGAAATGCCCCATGGAGCTGTCCACCTATTTCCGCATCAACTCGGTGGAAACCGGCCAGTTCGAGCGCACCCTGATCGTGGCCGAGGAAGGGGCGGAAGTGAGCTATCTGGAAGGTTGCACCGCGCCCATGCGCGACGAGAACCAGCTGCACGCGGCAGTGGTGGAACTGGTGGCGCTGGATGACGCCTACATCAAGTATTCCACGGTGCAGAACTGGTATCCCGGCGATGAAAACGGCGTGGGCGGCATCTACAACTTCGTCACCAAGCGGGCCGACTGCCGCGGAAATCGCTCCAAGGTGAGCTGGACCCAGGTGGAAACCGGCTCGGCCATTACCTGGAAATACCCCAGCTGCATCCTGCGGGGCGAGGAGAGTGTGGGCGAGTTCTACTCGGTGGCGCTGACCAACAACCTGCAGCAGGCCGATACCGGCACCAAGATGATCCACATGGGCAAGAACAGCCGCAGCAAGATCATCGCCAAGGGCATTTCCGCCGGCCGCAGCCAGAGTGCCTATCGCGGGCTGGTGCGGGTGCTGCCCAAGGCCGAGAACGCGCGCAACTATACCCAGTGCGACTCCATGCTCATCGGCAAGCGCTGCGGGGCGCATACCTTCCCCTATATCGAGGTGAAAAACCCCACGGCGCAGATCGAGCACGAGGCCACCACCTCCCGCATCGGCGAAGACCAGTTGTTCTACTGCCGCCAGCGGGGCATCTCCGAGGAGGACGCCGTTTCCATGATTGTGGACGGTTTCTGCCGCGAGGTGTTCAAGGAACTGCCGATGGAGTTTGCCGTGGAGGCGAAGAAACTGCTGGAAGTGAGCCTGGAAGGGGCCGTGGGCTAAGCAAATCGTGAATTTTTAAGGTGAAGCAACCATGAGTACATTGCTGCAAATCAACAACCTGCACGCGCGGGTGGAAGGCAAGGAAATCCTCAAAGGGCTGGATCTGACCGTGGAAGCGGGCCAGGTGCACGCCATCATGGGCCCCAACGGCGCGGGCAAGTCCACCCTGGGCAATATCATCGCCGGCCGGGACGGCTATGAAGTCACCGAGGGCGAGGTGCTGTTCGAGGGCGTCAACCTGCTGGAGCTGGAACCGGAAGAACGGGCGGTGGCCGGCGTGTTTCTCGCTTTCCAGTACCCGGTGGAAATTCCCGGCGTGAACAACATGTATTTTCTCCGCGCCGCGCTCAATGCCAAGCGCAAGCATCAGGGCCTGCCGGAGCTGGATTCCATGGAGTTTCTCAAGCTGGTTCGTGAGAAGATGAAGATTCTCCACCTCAAGGACGACCTGCTCAAGCGTTCGGTCAACGAGGGCTTTTCCGGCGGTGAGAAAAAGCGCAATGAAATCTTCCAGATGGCCCTGCTGGAGCCCAAGCTGGCCATACTGGATGAAACCGACTCCGGCCTGGATATCGACGCCCTGCGCATGGTGGCCGAGGGCGTGAACGCCCTGCGCAGCCCCGAGCGTGGCATGATCGTGGTCACCCACTACCAGCGCCTGCTGGATTACATCGTGCCGGATGTGGTGCATGTGCTGGCCGATGGCCGTATCGTGGAAACCGGCGGCAAGGAACTGGCCCAGCGGCTGGAGAAGGAAGGCTACGCCTTTCTGGAGCAGGGGGCCGCATGAAGGACAAGCAGCTGAACGAACTGGTGGAACACCTGCCGGATTTCGCCGGCCCGGACTGGTGGCGCGCCACCCGTCAGCGGGCGGCCGAGCGTTTTCTGGCCACCGGCCTGCCTGACCGCAAGGTGGAAGACTGGAAATACAGTTCGCTGGCCGGCCTGGCCTCGAAAAGCTTTGATCTCTACCCTGGTGAACTGAAGCCGGAATGGCTCAAGCGCCTGCAGGCCGATGCCATCTGCCTGGTCTGGGTGGACGGCGTGCTCGATCTCAAGCATTCCCAGTTGGAAAGCCTGCCCGACGGCCTGAGCATTCAGCCACTGCAGCTGGGGGTGGAATCCGACGACCCGCATGTGCGCGAATTGCTGGAGCAGGTGCCCGAAGGGCGTGACAAGGCGCTGGTCAACCTCAACACCGCCCTGACCCAGCAGGGCGTGCTGATTCGCCTGGAACCGGGCTGCAAGCCGGAAAGACCGGTGGAAATGCACTATTTCTACACCGAAGGGCGCAGCACGGCACAGGTACGCAACCTGGTGCTGCTGCATCACCACGCCAAACTGGACTGGGTGGAAATCCACCATGTGGGTGCAGGCGCGGAAGGGCTGGCCAATGTCTACAACCAGGTCTGGCTGGACGACCACAGCCGCCTGAACCAGATCCGCCTGCAGGAAAGTGCCGCCCGCAGTACCGGCCAGCACCTGATCACCCGAACCG
>JALWTZ010000385.1 GCA_026993285.1 Lysobacterales bacterium
GCCTGGGCCAGCAGTTGCAGAGCCTGGTTTTCAGCCCGCAGTTGCAAGTGACCCAGCCCGTGTTCCTGATCTTCCAGCGCCTGTTGCAGCCGCCGGAGAATGTCGGCTTCATCCACCGGCTGCAGCACATACACCCGGCTGCGCGAGAGCAGTGCGTTGTTCAGTTCAAAGGAGGGGTTTTCGGTGGTGGCGCCGATGAAAACCACGGTGCCGTCTTCCACATGCGGCAGGAAGGCATCCTGCTGGGCCTTGTTGAAGCGGTGTACTTCATCCACGAACAGCAGGGTGCGGCCACCGGCGGCCTGACGCTGGCGGGCGTGTTCCACCGACTTGCGAATATCGGCCACGCCGGAGAGCACGGCGGAAAGGGCCAACATTTCCGCCTGGGTGTAGCGGGCGATGAGCCGGGCCAGGGTGGTCTTGCCACAGCCGGGCGGCCCCCAGAAGATCATGGAATGTACCTGCCCCTGTTCCAGCACCCGCCGCAGGGGCTTGTCCTCGCCCAGCAGGTGTTGCTGACCCACCATGTCATCCAGTGTGCGCGGGCGCATGCGTTCAGCCAGCGGCTGGCCGGGGGGTGGCGTGCGGGCAAACAGGTCGTCCACGGCGGTCACCGGGGCTTGAGTTCCAGTTCTTCCTGCCGCAGTACATCCATCCCTGCCGGCGGCTCGAAGCGAAAATCTTCCGGGCCAATGGCCGGGTTGATTTCCAGCCGGCTCAGTTCGATGGCCACCGTGCCACCCAGCGCGTCCCGCGACACAATGCGTACCGGCTGGCCGGCATCGAACTGCAGGATCAGGCTCTGGACACCGGCATCCTGGCGGGCACGAAGATAAAGCTGCCCCGTGCCGGGAGCTTCCCTGTTCTCCTCTACCTCAAAGCGTTCTTCCAGCCGGTCGGGATGGGTCCAGACCCACAGCCAACCGCTGGATTCGTTGCCGCTCAGTGGCTGCACGGTGGCCTGGTTGAGTTCCAGGTCCACCTGCCACAGTTGCTTGCCATCGGAGATGATGAGCTGTGGAAACGGTGCTTCCACCTGCCAGTGGAAACGGTTGGGGCGTGCCAGCAGCATCCAGCCGCTATCCTCGCTCTGTACCCGGCCCTGCTCATCCAGGCTGCGCTGTACAAAACGGGCCTTGAAGGCCTGTACCGGGGCGAGAAAATCCTGCAGCAGGTTGGCCTGGGCCACGGGCAGGCCCAGCAGCAGCAACAGCAGAAAAGAGTACATTTTGATCATGGTTTCATTCCGGTGGCGGTGGTGCCAGCACTTCACGCTGGCCCTTTTCATTAGGCGGGCTGACCACGCCGGCCAGTTCCATTTCCTCGATCATCCTTGCGGCCCGGTTGTAGCCCACGCTCAGGCGGCGCTGCACATAGGAAATGGAAGCCCGCCTGCTCTCGGTCACAATGGCCACGGCCTGATCGTAAAGATCATCCTGCTCACCGCCGGGATCTTCCGGCAGGCCACTGGCACCAATGGTCTGACCACCGGGCGCAGCCTGCAGTTCATTCAGCACTGAATCATCATAGTCCGGCTCATAGTGTTTTTTCAGATAACCGGTGACCTGATGCACATCTTCATCCGAAACATAGGCACCGTGCACCCGCTCCACCGGCATGCCGCGATCCATGAACAGCATGTCGCCATGGCCCAGCAGCTGCTCCGCGCCCATCTGGTCGAGAATGGTGCGTGAATCCACCTTGGAAGAGACCTGAAAGGCGATGCGGCTGGGAATGTTGGCCTTGATCAGGCCGGTAATCACATCCACCGAGGGCCGCTGGGTGGCCAGAATCAGGTGAATGCCGGCGGCACGGGCCTTTTGCGCCAGCCGGGCGATCAGTTCTTCCACCTTCTTGCCCACCACCATGATCAGGTCGGCAAACTCGTCGATGATCACCACGATATGCGGCATGGGTTGCAAGACCGGGGCGGGTTCGCTGGCCTCGCCATCCAGCACCACCTCCGGCTCAAACAGCGGGTCGGGTATGCCCTCGCCCTTGTCCAGCGCTTCCCGCACCTTGCGGTTGAAGCCCGCCAGGTTGCGCACCCCCAGCCGGGCCATGAGCTGATAGCGACGTTCCATTTCCGCCACGCACCAGCGCAGGGCATTGGAAGCATCCTTCATGTCGGTGACCACCGGGGTAAGCAGATGGGGAATGCCCTCGTACACCGACAGTTCCAGCATCTTCGGGTCCACCAGAATCAGGCGCACATCCTCCGGCGTGGCCTTGTAGAGCAGGCTCAGGATCATGGCATTGATGGCCACGGACTTGCCCGAGCCGGTGGTGCCGGCCACCAGCAAATGCGGCATCTTGGCCAAGTCGGCCACCCGCGGTAGGCCGCCGATGTCCTTGCCCAGGGCCAGGGCCAGCGGCGAATGGGTTTCTTCGTAGGCGCGGGAACGCAGCACTTCGCTCAGGTAGACGATTTCCCGGTTGGCGTTGGGGATCTCCAGCCCCATGGTGTCCTTGCCGGGAATCACTTCCACCACGCGCACGCTCATCACCGACAGGCCACGGGCCAGGTCCTTGGCCAGGTTGCTGATCTGGCTGCTTTTCACCCCGGCGGCGGTCTTGATCTCGAAACGGGTAATCACCGGGCCGGGGTGCACCGCCACCACCTGCACTTCCACGTTGTAATCCGCCAGTTTCAGTTCCACCTGCCGCGACAGGGCTTCGAGAAAATCTTCCGAAACCATCACCGGGCGATTGGCTGGTGGTTGCTCCAGCAGGCTCAAGGGTGGCAAGGGAGAAGCGGGCAAATCCTCGAACAGCGGCTGCTGCACTTCCTTGACCGCCCGCTGGCTCTCTTCCAGCTCGGCCACAAAGGGCTTGATCTCCGGCGGCTTGCGCTCCCGGGTTTTCTGCGCCTCTACCTGACGAACGCTTTCCCGCTCCATGCGCGCCTGCAGGCCGGCCTTGCGATCCCGCCATACATGCCAGCTCTCGCGCATCCAGTCGATGGCATCCAGCGTCCAACGGCCGGTCAACTCCATGATCTGTACCCAGGAAAGGCCGGTAAACAGGGTGATACCCGCCAGAAACAGCGCCAACAGGAACAGGGTGGCGCCAAGAAAACCGATGGATTGGGAGAAGGCCGCACCCAGCAGACTGCCGAGTATGCCGCCGCCTCCGGCTGGCAGTTGCAGGTGTTGCGGAT
>JALWTZ010000386.1 GCA_026993285.1 Lysobacterales bacterium
TGGAAATTGAACAGGCACAGGCGGGTGACATCATCGCCCTGACCGGCATCGAGGCACCGAATGTCTCCGACACCCTGTGTGATCCGGAGCATGTGGAAAGCCTGCCCCCACTGGCTGTGGATGAGCCAACAGTCTCCATGACATTCCAGGTCAACAGCTCCCCTTTCGCCGGCAAGGAAGGCAAGTATCTGACCTCTCGACAACTGAAAGAAAGACTGGAACGGGAGCTGATTCACAATGTGGCCCTGCGCGTGGAAGAAGGTACCGATCCGGAAAAATTCAAGGTTTCCGGTCGAGGGGAACTGCATTTGTCAGTACTGCTGGAATCCATGCGACGCGAGGGATATGAACTGGCCGTTTCCCGCCCGGAAGTCATTTTTCGTGAAATAGACGGCGAGGTCTGCGAGCCCTACGAACAACTGACCGTGGATGTGGAAGAACAGCATCAGGGCACGGTGATGGAAGCACTGGGCATCCGCCGGGGAGAACTACGGGACATGGTGCCCGACGGCAATGGCCGGGTGCGTCTGGATTACATCATTCCCTCTCGCGGCCTGATCGGTTTTCAAACCGAATTCATGACCGCCACTTCAGGCACCGGCCTGCTTTACCATGTGTTTGACCATTATGGCCCGGCCAGCAAGGGTGGCATTGCTCCGAGAAAAAATGGCGTGCTCATTTCCAATGGACAGGGCAAGGTGCTCGGCTATGCGCTGATGAACCTGCAGGAACGTGGGCGCATGTTCGTTTCACCGGGAGATGAGGTGTACGAAGGGCAGATCGTGGGCATTCACGTGCGCGACAACGATCTGGTTGTTAACCCGCTGAAGGCCAAACAGCTGACCAATATCCGGGCAGCCGGCAAGGATGATGCCGTGGATCTCACCCCGCCCATACGCCTGAGCCTGGAACAGGCACTGGAGTTTATCGAGGACGATGAACTGGTGGAAATCACTCCTGGCCACATTCGCCTGCGCAAGAAATTCCTCAAGGAACACGAACGCAAGAAGGCCGCAAGAAACAAGGGCTGAGTGCGTACGATACCCAGAGATCAACAGGCGGGGCTATTTCAGACTACTGCCTGCTCTGCCATTGCGCAGGCGCTAATGCCGGTTTATTTCAGACCACCATTGAAATAAAACCAGGCCATGGCACCCAACACGGCCAAAACGACCACACCAGCCAGGATGAACATCAAGCCACCAGTGCTGCTTTCACCAGGCTCGGATGTACTGGGCGGTTCTGTTTCTGCCGGCTTCTTTACCTGTGCGGTTTTTCGTGTTGCCGAGGCCTTGAGCCCGGGAGGCGCCTGAAAAAGAAAGCGCAGACTGTCCAGTTTCAGCTCGTCACCATCTTCCAGCCAGCCTTCGCTGATGCGTTTGCCATTGATGAACGTGCCATTGGCCGAGCCCAGATCTTCCACCTTGACCCCATCCGGAAACACGGTGATCCGCACATGCTGGCGTGAGATGGCATCATCGGAAAGCACGATATCGCACCCCTCCTGCCGACCAATGACCGTTTTGCCATGCAGGGGGATGGACTTGCCGAAAACCTCTCCGGAAACACCTCTGAGAGAAAAGCGAGGCAGCGCCTGACGGATCTTTGTGCGGCCATCATCCTCATGCAACACATCGGAATTGGCCGTTGCCGGCTGCACCACCTGATTGACCGAAGCCACCAGTCGAATGCGCACATCGGCGATTGTCAAGGCATCCCCTGCCTTGAGCTGTTCACGATCACGCAATTGAGTGCCATTGACCATGACCATCTTGTTGGGGTCATCCACTTCGATAAACCATTCCCCATCATGCAGGCTGAGTACAGCGTGATGGGGCGCCACGCCATCATTGGTCAGCCGGATCTGGGAATCCTTGCCACTGCCAATGATCAGCCGGTCACCTTCCAGCTGGACTTGTTCGTGTTCCCCGGAAGGAAAGATCAGTTTCATCGCCTGCCCCCATGTCAGATTTCCGACAATGATAACCAACTATCCCAAACTGGCAAGAAAAATGCACCATGAAAAGTTTATAATGTGATCTGAAACAAAGATTGCCTCCACATGACCACCCTCTTCACCCTGCTCATTCTGGCTGTAGTAATACTGGCCTGGTACCAGCTGCGCGGCATGCACGAGCGGGCGCTGCAACTCTGCCGTCTCCAAATGCGGCAACAAGGCCTGCAATTGCTGGATGAAAGTGTGGCTTTTCAAGGATTTTCCATCGGAAAACCCATCCAGCACTGCCAATGCCTGCAAAGATGCTACCGCTTCGAGTTCACTGAAGACGGAAATCAGCGACAACAGGGCCAACTGTGGTTCTGTGGCAAGCAACCGGTATACATCACTCTGGAAAGAGCGGATGGGCAAACCGAGTGGATTCATTTCAAGCGGGACACCCGCTCAATGTAGAAGCCCTGGTCGCCGCCACAGGCCGGATGAATGTTTTTCAGTCCTTGACCAACCGAAGGCCTGACCTGGCCGGTTTGCCTTCTTCGGTTTCCTTCGCTTCAGGAGCCGTTTCTGCAACAGGGTCCACCTCAAACATTGTCCCGGCACCATTTTCCCGTGCATAGACAGCCATGACTGCAGCCACCGGAATGGTGACCGGATAGGAAATGCCGGAGAAACGGGCATTGAAAACGATATGCTCATTACCCATTTCCAGCCCTTGAACAGCCTGCCAGGAGAGATTGAAAACCACTCTACCCTCCTCATCAATGGCCGATTCGGGAACATCCACACCTGGATAACGGGCATCCACCAGCAAATAGGGCGTCAGCTCGTTGTCACTGATCCATTCATGAAAGGCGCGAATCAGATAGGGCTTGTTGGAAGTCATGGTTTGTACAAATCCGGTTATAACAAGGGTTTTTTCTTGATGCCCAGGCTGTCCTTGAAACCCTGAGAGGCAAACATGCGATCCGCATATTGCAATAAGGGTCGAGCCGCTGCCGGCAACTTCAGCTGCAGGTCTTCCAGCCTCCAGAGAACCGGCACCAGCATGGCATCGACCAGTGTCATTTCTTCACTGAGAAAGTAGGGTGTATCCACGAATGCCGGTGTAATCATGCTGAGCTGTTCGAGCAGTTTGCGACGATTATCCGCCACTTTTCCTTCGGCCTTGAGAATGGATTGAATCAATGGGTCCCA
>JALWTZ010000387.1 GCA_026993285.1 Lysobacterales bacterium
CCTTGTCGGCCCCCAGTACCGGCTTGAGCGCCTCGGACAGTTGCAGGCACTCCTGCAGCAACTGGCCCTGGGCCTGGGTCGGCAGCTCGTACCATTCACTGACCCGCCGGGTGTCCGGCACCAGCACAAACCACGGGTAGCGCATGTCGTCCATCAGCAATACCCAGGACAGGGACAAGTGCCCCAGCAGGTTGCAATCCGCCAGCAATTGCGGATGGACATGTTCGGTCAATGCCTGATTTTGACGACCTTTCATGACAGGCTCTCCTCTGTGCGGCCGGTGGGCGGGTAAATTCCCGAATACTCCTTGCGTCACACGGGACGGTTATGCATACATCAACCTGCCACGAGGCTCGGGTATCGGACGATCAAGCGCCCTTGCGGTTTCTATCCACTCCTCAATCACCTTTTGCGCGTTGGCGACTGCCTGCTCATAGCTCGGGCCATCCGCCATGCACCCGGGCAGCTCCGGAACTTCAACCACAAAGCACTGATCTTCCTCGCTCCAGTAAATGACCAGTTCGTATTTAATCGACATCTCGCTCTCCCAGGTGATACTTCACCAGAATACTCCTGACCTGCTTGACCTGGTAGGGCTTGGCCTTGTTGTACCTAGGCTGCAAGTTGATAATTCCGACCACACCTTCACAGGAAAATATGTGGTGGTCACCCTTGATGCGCTCATCAAAACCCAGCCGAACAAGCAGGGTACACAAGGCGGCAAACTCGATGTTGGAGTCCGCGCCACCTGCCAGAATCTTCTCCCGAAGCCTTGCCTATTTTCCCAAGATCAATCCACTCCCTTGGCTACATACGGCGTATTACCAGCCTACCGCGTTATTGATAGCACAGAATGCACGGGGCCGGTAGAACCTCTCCCCATGCGGATGAAGGGATATTTCAGGATGCCGTGAGGACTTGCCGGATGCGTTGGTGGAAGCGGGCCGTATCCACGGTCATGACCAGCTGGTGCCGTGGCAGTTCGGGGTGGTCCTGGCGCCAGTCTACCACCGACTGGCCCCGGCTGAGTTCCCCGCTCAACTCCAAGCGCACACCCCGCTCCAGCTGTTCTGTGACCAGCGCCGGCTCCAGCGCCACCGCCATGGCCAGCGGGTCGGCGGCGTAGAAATCCACCGCCCGGCGCTGTTTCAGCCACTGGCGCACATGGCCGGAGATACGCCGGTAGAACACGGCCCGTTCGCTGTCACCGGCCAGCCAGGCTTCCATTTCCGCCATGGGCAGGCTGTTGCGCGTCACCAACTCCCAGTCCACGATCTGCGCGCCGGGCCAGTGATCCAGCACGAAACGGGCCGCCTCGGGGTCGGCAAAAAAGTTGAATTCCGCGGCAGAGCGCGGGGTGTTGCCATGGGCCGTGAAGGCACCGCCCATGATGACGAAGCGTGAAATCAGTCGCGGCAATGCCGGCTCCAGGTGCAGGGCCAGGGCGATGTTGCTCAAGGGCCCCAGCGCCAGCAGGGTGTGTTCACCGGGCCGGGCCCGGGCCATGCGCACCAGCGCCTGGGCCGCGTGTTCCTTTTCCGGCTGCGTGGAGGGTTCCGGCAACTGGCAATCCCCGAAACCATCGCGGCCATGCACATAGGCCGCGTCTTCACCCGGCAGCACCAGCGGATGGGCGCAGCCCGGGTAAACCGGGCATTCCAGCCGCAGCAGCTCCTTGAGCCGCAGCGCGTTGCGGGTCACCGCCTCCAGGCCCACATTGCCACCCACGGTGAACAGGGCGGCCAGTTCACAGACGGGTTCACGGGCTGCCATCATGATGGCCAGCGCGTCATCCACCCCCGGATCCGTATCCACCAACAGACGCATCATGCCCATCCTATTTCTTTGAAAATCATACTGTTCATGGTATATTCTTAATTCAAGTTCTTAGGTATATTTCATAACCCAATGATTATGAAAGAAAATAACACACATGAACCTGTGTTGACAGCGGGTATCGAAGTGACTTACCTCACGGAGGAGGAAGCACGCTCGCTGGCCGGCCAACTGTCTGAAATCGAGGACAGCTGGTTTCTCAGCGGCTACCAACACCCGGACAGCGCCCTGTTGCGGGAATTACAAACATAATCCACAACAACCATTGACTCGCCTGACAGGAGGTCTGGGCGAGTATCCCTTCTCTCCCACCGGGTGCATGGCATATTATTCAAAACTGTCCGCAAACACCGTCCCGCCTGCCGCACCTTCGAAATCCTCCCGAAACACGGCCCCTTCGTTGCAACCGGTAACACGGAAGGAAAAAATACGGGTACTCCAGTTAGACGCAGGGTTGTATTCACCCGTACCCCAATACAAACAGCCATCCTGCGGATCCACCACCAGACTGTTGTAGTCCCCGTAACGGAAGCTGCCATTGGCCGCCTGCCCGTTCACCAGACTTTGCTCCGCGCCCAATACCCCGGCGGCATCGCCCGGCGCCCGCGCCATGACCGCCAACCCCGGATACACACCGCTGTTGTCCACCCGGTTGTAGATCAGCGCAAGATGGCCGGATTCATCCATGGCCACACTGCCCATCCAGCGGTGGATGCCATCGGCCAGATCATTGACCCCTTCCTGCGCCAGGGCCCAGCCGCTTCCATCCGGCCGCAACACAAACCAGCGCGTGGCGGCCCGGTCACTGCCATCGGCATCGGTAACGAAGGCGCCGACAATACGGGCATTGCCATCCGCCAGCTTGCGCCAGCTCACCGGCCACATCACCACTTCCCGTAACGGGTCCAGCCGCGTGCTACTGCCCGGCTGGGGCAGACACTGGAAAGTAGTCAGGCCACAAAGGTCGGAATCAAACTCGCTCACGGCCAGCCGTACCGGCCCTTGCAACACGGAGTTGCCCGCCGTGTTCCAGTCCATGCTCAGTGACCACAGTTCCAGATAATCCGCCGTGGGCTCCGGGTTGCTTTCGTGCGCCTCGTCATCCACATGGCGCAGGAACAGGGCCGGGCCGGCAGGCTGGGCAAAGCCGGTCTGATTCACCCCCTGCAAGGCGTTGAAGGCAAAGCCGGCCAGCGGTGGCACACCGGTGAACACCTGCGGGGTCACCGGCTGGCCGGCCAGAATAGCCGCGCGGTTGAAGGCATAGATATAGGGGCCACCTTCATTGGTGGTGAGGTAGTACCCATCGCCCCACTGGGTGAACTTCGGGTAGTCGGGAAAACCGCCATCTTGCGAAACAAATTCATAGACCTGCCAGACGGTGCTGGTCAGGTCATCCGTAGCCGATACATACAGGCACCAGCTGGACGGGGTGAACTCACTGAGCAGCCAGCGGTGCGCCAGCCGGTCATAATGGGCGATGGGGTCACCGTAACCGTTTGTGGCGCAGTTGCTGCCGGAACCGGTGGCCAGTGAACCCAGGACAAAGCGCATCACCGGCCCCTGCTCGGGCTGGTTGCGGTCCAGCACCCGCACGGTGGAGCCACTGTAATCGTTGAGCATCTGCACCACCTGGCGCGTGCCCGCGGCCAGTACCGGGTCGGGCGGATTAACACCACTGAAGCCCTCGCCATCGGCGTTGAACAGCGTTTGCACGCTGGCACCTCCCTGGCCGGCGCGCAGGGGCAGGGCCTGGCCCATGCCTGCCGTACCGATACGCTTGTCACCACCGGGGCGGCTCTGCCGGGGCACTTCCCGCACAGGCATGCCCGGCTGCCAGTCCGTGGGGGCCTGCAGGCGTTGCGGCTGCAGCGTCAGCGGGGTCACGGTGGGCAGGGTACGCCCATGCAGCTCCACCGCCTGCACGGCCGGCAACAGCAACAGCGCCAGCAGCCACCTCATGGCGGCGGCTCCAGCAGCGCACGGTAGACCAGCAGTACATCACCACTGTCCGACTGCAGTTGATACAGGTGACGGCTGCGACCGCGCTGCACCACGCGGTAGCGGCCCTGTTGCTTTACCGCCAGCAGATCCGGTAGATCCACCAGCACATCTCCCCCGGTCAGTGTTTCGATACGGATATCCTCCAGTTGATTGAACACCAGCTTCACCGTGCCCGATGAGCTGGCCAGTTTCTGCTGGCTGGGGCGGGCCCCGTCCAGCAGGCTGTATAGCACCACATCCCCGTGCGCCGACCAGGCATCCACATCGCCGCGGGCACGCAATTGCAGCTTACTGGATTGGGAACGGATTTTCAGGCTATTGTCCAGCGGTTTTTTCATCCATAGCTGGCCGCTTTCCAGCCAAAGTTCCAGCGCTGGGCCGGGTGGCAGCCAGAGCACCACATCCACGCGCCGATCCTCGGCTGGGCCGGTCAGGCCATCCTGCCAGTGCAAGATCCATTGCAGATTGCCCTGTTGCATCCGGGCCTCGAGCCGAGGCGTGCCGGCATCACTGCCGTGGGCCTGGGCGACGGCGTGGATTTCCACCAGGCCGTTTTCCGAGCGGCGCAGGCGCACATCTCCCCAGGGATTGCGCAGTGACACGGCGGCAAGCCCCGCTGCCGGTTGCTGGTCATGCAGGCGGTCCATGCGCCACTCCGGCCCTTCGGTGGACCGCACCGTTTGCGCCATGGCCACCTGGGCCAGCAAAAACAGCAAGCCTCCCCATCTAGCGAACATGGGCACGGACAAAATTCAGCAGGGTGGTCGGGTCCACGGCCGCTTCCAGCACATCCCCGTTGGGTGCCTGCAGCACCGGCACTTTTTCGTCCCAGGCCTGGTGCCATTCCAGGTGCTCATCCACATCCCGCACCTCCAGCACCAGAGCGGGAAAACGCTGGCGAAAAACCTGCTCGGCCTGTTCACACAAATGGCAACCCTCGCGGCTGTAGAGATAGAACGGGGCGCTGCCCCTTTTCTGCTGCCGGACCAAGGGCATGAAGGCATTGATCAGCACCGCGAGCACTACAAAGGCACCCAGTGCCAGCCATTGATCAGTCGTCCAGCCGGACATACGGCCCTCCTGTTGTCTTGCCTGTGGCTAGCATACCCTGTGCCCACCGCTCGTGCACACCTCTCCTGTACGGGTCATTGTGCTGTCATCCCGGCCTGCTAACATGAGGGCAGACATTACAAGGGGCTGGCCATGAACCCACAGGAATTGCCACATATCATTGTTGTCGGCGGTGGTGCCGGCGGGCTGGAACTGGTAACCCGGCTGGGACGCAAGCTGGGCAAACGCAACAAGGCGCGCATCACCCTGGTGGATTGCGATACCACCCACATCTGGAAACCCCTGCTGCATGAAGTGGCTGCAGGCACTTTCGACTCCTACGAAAACCAGATCGAGTTCATGGCCCAAGGGGCCAAGAAGCATTTCCGCTTTCGCCTGGGGCGGCTGGAAGGTATCGACCGGGAAAAGCGCATCATCCATGTGGCGCCCACTTTCAACGAGGAAGGCGAGCAGGTCATCCCGCCGCGCACTTTCCAGTACGACCTGCTGGTCATCGCCGTGGGCAGCGTCAGCAATGACTTCGGTATCGAGGGGGTGAAAGAGCACTGCATGATGCTGGATTCCACCAGCCAGGCCGAACGCTTCCAGAAACGCCTGTTGCAGCGCTTTCTCAAGGTGCATACCCAGGGCCATCCGCCCGAGCCGGGGCAGCTGGACATCGCCATCTGCGGCGCCGGTGCCACCGGGGTGGAACTGGCCGCGCAACTGCACAAGGTGCGCAACCTGCTGAAAACCTACGGCCTGGACCAGATCAACCCCGATGACATTCACATCACCATCGTGGAAGGGGCCGAGCGCATCCTCCCCGGCCTGCCACCGCGCCTGTCCCAGGCCGCCCACCAGCAGTTGCAGAAACTGGGCATTCGCATTCTCACCGGCGAGCGGGTGGTCAAGGCCACCAAAGAGGCCATTCATACCGAATCGGGCAAGGTGCTGCCGGCGGGGATCAAGGTCTGGGCCGCCGGCATCAAGGCCCCGGATTTCCTCTCGCAACTGGACGGGCTGGAAACCAACCGCATCCACCAGCTGGTGGTGGAACCCACCCTGCAAACCACCCGCGACGAGCATATTTTCGCCCTGGGCGACTGCGCCCAATGCCCCTGGCCCGGGCAAGAGCGGCCGGTACCACCCCGCGCCCAGGCCGCGCACCAACAGGCCAGCCTGCTCTACCGCAACCTGGTACGCAAGCTGCGCGGCCAGCCCCTGCTGCCCTTCCGCTACCGCGACTATGGTTCGCTGGTTTCCCTGGGCAAGTACAGCACCGTGGGCAACCTGATGAGCAATCTCACCGGCTCGGTAATGATCGAAGGCTACTTCGCCCGGCTGATGTACCTGAGCCTGTATAAAATGCACCAGGTTGCATTATTCGGCTTTTTTCCAACCCTGCTCATCAGCATGAGTCACTTTTTCAAGGCGACTATCAACCCGGAGATGAAGTTGCACTAGCCTGCATCCGTGCTTGCAGCATGGTAAAATGCCATCAATGCCTGCATTCCCGGAGGTTGCCATCATGCCATCCATC
This sequence comes from Lysobacterales bacterium, assembly GCA_026993285.1. Classification (GTDB taxonomy): domain Bacteria; phylum Pseudomonadota; class Gammaproteobacteria; order Xanthomonadales; family S139-57; genus S139-57. Next base: position 6,434 of record JALWTZ010000387.1, read on the forward strand.
ACGGTTCGCAATGTGCCAGATGAAATCCACCGTGCACTGAAAGTACGTGCAGCCCGTCATGGCCGCAGTACGGAAGCGGAAATCCGCTATATTCTCGAGGAATCCGTCCGTCCCGAAAAACGCCTGGGGCTGGGCAGTCTGCTGATGGATATCGGCCAAAGCCTGCAATTGTCGGAAGAGGAAGCGCGTGTTCTGGAAAGCGCCCGTTCGGACTCACCCGCCCGTAGCGCGCACTTCGAATGATCCTGCTGGACACCAACCTGCTCTCGGAGCCGCTCAAGCCCCAGCCAGAACCCCGCGTTCAAGCCTGGCTGGACGCTCAGGTGCTGGAAACCCTGTACCTGCCCGCCATCGTAGTGGCTGAATTACGCGCCGGTGTCAGCCTGCTGCCCGAAGGCAAACGCAAGGCGCATTTACATCAACAACTGGAAACCCGGGTTTTCCCCTTGTTTGCAGGGCGCATTCTTCCCTTTGACCTTTCCTGTACCCAGGCCTATGCGGCGATCATTCAAAAAACCCGCCGCCAGGGCTCCGGCATTTCCACCGCAGATGCCTGTATTGCGGCCATCGCACAAGCACAGGGATTCATCGTGGCCACCCGTGACACACGCCCTTTCCTGGCAGCGGGGCTGGAGGTGATCAATCCCTGGAAAGCCACAGACTGACGGCTCCACGCCCATCCTTTGCTAGAATGCCGCTTTGGCTCAAGGCAAGCACGATGAACATTCTGATAACCGCCGGCCTCTGGCTGGCCTGGACGGCCTCGGCGGCCAATATCACCGATATCGACCCGGCCAATTTCGACCCGAAAACCCCGGCCTGCGAGGACTTTTACCAGCACGCCAATGGTGGCTGGGCCAAACAGAACCCCATACCCGATGCCTACAGCGGCTGGGGGGTGAGCAACGAGGTGCGCAGCCGCAATTTCCACATCCTGCGGCAGATTCTGGAACAGGCCGCGCAACAGCCCGATGCCGGGGAGCACAACACCCGGCTTTTGGGGCAATTCTATGCCACCGGCATGAATACCGAACAACTGGAAGCCCAGGGCTTGCAGCCGCTGAAGACCAGCCTAGGCCGCGTGGAGCAGATCAGCAGCGTGGACGAGCTGAGTGATCTCATCATGGAACTGAACGCGCGCGGCATGGCCCTGCTGTTCAATACGGAAGTCTACCCCGACCTGAAAGACTCGAAACGCTATCGCCTGTATGTCTACCAGGGGGAGCTGGGCCTGCCGGACCGGGATTTCTACCTCAAGGATGACCTGGACAGCCGCCGGATTCGTCACGAATACCAGCGCCATGTGGCCCGTACGCTGGTGCTTTCCGGCCTGCCGCACAAGGCCGCCCTGAAGCAGGCCAGAAACATTCTGCAACTGGAAACCCGGCTGGCACGGGCCGCGATGAGCCGGGTGGAGATGCGCGAGCCGGAAAACACCTACCGCCTCATGGGTGTGCGCGAGGCCGACAAGCACACCCCCAACTTTCTCTGGACCCGCTATCTCAGCGAACTGGGGCTGGACGGCGTGGAAACCTTCTCCTTTTCCCAGCCCGACTATTTCGCCGAACTGGACCAGGCCCTGGCCGACGTGCCTCTGCCCACCTGGAAGGCCTGGCTGCGCTGGAGCCTGCTTTCCGATGCCTCGCCCTATCTGGCGGAAAAATACGATCGTGAACATTTCGCCTTCTACGGCAAGGTGCTGGAAGGCAGCCGGCAGCCGAAGGCCCGCTGGAAGCGGGTGCTGGCTGAAGTGAACGAATGGCTGGGCGAGGCCCTGGGGCAGGCCTATGTGGCACAGGCCTTCTCGCCAAAGGCACGCGCGCGGGTGCTGGCGATGGTGCAGGATTTGCAGACCGCCCTGAAACAGCGGCTGGCCACCATGCCCTGGATGACGGAATCCACCCGCCGGCAGGCCCTGGCCAAGCTGGCCACTTTCCGCGCCAAGATCGGCTACCCGGAACGCTGGCGCGACTACAGCAGCCTGCAACTGCCCAACAGCAGTTATCTGGCCAATGTCACCGCCGCCCAGCAATACGATTTCCAGCAAAACCTGGCCAAACTGAACCAGCCGGTGGACCCGCTGGAATGGGACATGAACCCGCAGGAGGTCAACGCCTACTACGACCCCACCGGCAACGAGGTGGTCTTTCCCGCCGGCATCCTGCAACCGCCCTATTACGACCCGGACATGGACGATGCCTACAACTATGGCTCCATGGGCGCCATCATCGGCCACGAATTGATGCACGGCTTCGACGATGAAGGCAGCCGCTACGATGCCCAGGGCAACCTGCGTGACTGGTGGCGCCCCATCGACCGCCAGCGCTTCGAACAACGTACCGAGAAACTGGTCAAGCAATTCGATGCCTTCACCGTGCCCGGCGGCCTGCATGTGAATGGCCGGCTGACCCTGGGAGAGAACATCGCCGATCTGGGCGGCCTGCTGGTGGCCTGGGATGCCCTGCAACTGCGCCAGAAGGCCCAGCCGCAACCCACGGTGAACGGGCTGACCCCGGCGCAGCACTTTTTCTATGCCTATGCCCAGTCCTGGCGGCGCAATTACCGGCCGGAGGCCCTGAAGCTGATGGTCAAGACCAATGTACACGCGCCGGCCCATTTCCGGGTCAACGGCCCGCTGGCCAATCTGAAACCCTTTCAACAGGCCTTTGCCTGCAAACCCGGGCAAGCCATGGTCAACGAGGAACCCCATCGTGTCGAAATCTGGTAAGCCCTCCCCGCCGGTGGTGATGATCTCGGGCGCCAATCGCGGCATTGGCCTGGCCATCGCCCGCCGGCTGCATGAAGCCGGTTACGCCCTCAGCCTGGGCAGCCGCCACAGTGCCGCCATCCTGCCCGGTGTACTGCAATGCCACTATGATGCCCGCGATGCCGACAGCGTGCGCCAGTGGCTGGCCGCCACCCTGGAACGGCATGGCCGGCTGGATGCCGTGGTGCACTGTGCCGCCATCCTCAAGCCGGTATCGCTGGAGAATGGCCGCGAGGAAGACCTGCGCGAACTGCTGGAAGTGAATGTGTTGGGCAGCTGGCGATTGGCCCAGGCCTGCTACCCGGCCCTGAAAGCCAGTGGCCGTGGCCGTTTCATCCAGTTGGTCAGCATGTCCGGCAAGCGGGTCAAGGGCACGGGTTGCGGTTATCCCATCAGCAAGTTCGCGCAACTGGCCATCAGCCAGTGCGTGCGCAACACCGGCTGGGAACACGGGGTGCGCGCCATCTCCATCTGCCCCAGCTGGGTGAACACGGACATGGCCCGAGAGGTCTGCAAGCTGCCAGCCGAAACCCTGACCCAGCCCGAGGATGTGGCCCGTATCGTGGCCCTGCTGCTGGAACTGCCCAATGAAGCGGCCATCGACGAGATCAAAATCAACTGCGCGCTGGAAACCTGCTGACCGATGCTGAATCACCTCCAGCCTGATCAAAAGCCATAGATACTGAAACCACCGTCCACAGCCAGACACTGCCCGGTGATGTAGCTGGAAGCCGGTAACGCAAGAAAGGCCACGGCCCGCGCCACTTCATCCGGTCTGCCGATACGCTTCATGGGTGTACGGCCCACCACTTCAGCCCGATACGCCTCATCCTTCAGCACGCTCATGGCCAGCGGTGTCTCGATATACCAGGGTGCTACCGTGTTGACACGAATGCCATCCTCCGCCCATTCACAGGCCAGATTGCGGCTCATCTGGTTCAGGGCGGCCTTGGTCATCGCGTAGATCACACCGGTGCGCAAATGGGTCAGGCCAGCTACGGATGAAACCTGAACTACCGCACCACCGGCCGTTTTCAGAAAGGGATGACACAATCGGCACATGGCCAGGGCGGAGAGCAAGTTGGCATCCAGCAACTGACGAATTTCAGCTTCGCTATAGTCCAGTGCCGGTTTGCGGATATTACTGCCCACATTGTTTACCAGCGCAGCCAGCCCACCCCGGGATTCCAGCCATCGACTGACAGGCTCCCGCCCCGTCTCGCTGGATACATCCGCCTGCAACCCTTCAACGGTTCCCAATGGTAACAAGCGATCCAGTGCCCGTTTCAGTCGTTGGCCATCGCGCCCCAGCACACAAACTTTCGCCCCAAGGCGCAGACATTCTTCTGCCACCGCCAGACCGATACCGGAAGTACCCCCGGTGACCAGGCACCACCCACCGGAAAAGGACCAGTTCGACTGCATGTTCACACCCCGTATTTGTTATCATCCGGCTTTCAGACTAACACGGGATGACTATCGTGGAACTGACCCATCGGCCACGGCGCCTGCGCCGGCTGGCGTTCACCCGCCGGCTGGTGCGTGAACACCGCCTGAGCACCGACCATCTGATCTACCCGGTGTTTGTGCTCGAAGGCGAGCGAAAGACCGAACCCGTACCCTCCATGCCAGGAGTGGAACGGTTGAGCATCGACCTGCTGGTGGAACGCGCGGCTGAATGGCAGGCGCTGGGCATCCCGGCTGTGGCCCTGTTCCCGGTCACACCCGCCGAAGCCAAGAGCGGGGATGCCCGCGAGGCCTGGAACCCGGACGGGCTGGCCCAACGCGCCGTACGCGCCCTGAAAGCCGCCCTGCCGGAGCTGGGCGTGATCACCGATGTGGCCCTGGACCCCTTCACCACCCACGGCCAGGACGGCCTGATCGACGATAGCGGCTATGTGCTCAATGACGAAACGGTGGATGCGCTGATCCGCCAGGCCCTGTCTCATGCCGAGGCCGGCGCCGACATGGTAGCCCCTTCCGACATGATGGATGGGCGCATCGGCGCCATTCGTGAAGCCCTGGAAGCCGAAGGCCACCGCCATACCGCCATTCTGGCCTATTCCGCCAAGTACGCCTCCAGTTTCTACGGTCCCTTTCGCGACGCGGTGGGTTCCGCCGCCAATCTGGGCGGCGGCAACAAGTACACCTACCAGATGGACCCGGCCAACGGTGACGAAGCCCTGCACGAAGTGGCCCTGGACCTGGAACAGGGCGCGGACATGGTGATGATCAAGCCCGGCATGCCCTATCTGGATGTGGTGCGGCGCGTGAAGGATACCTTCGCCATGCCCACGGCGGTCTATCAGGTCAGCGGCGAATACGCCATGCTCAAGGCCGCCTGCCAGAACGGCTGGCTCGATGAAAAGGCCGTGGTGCTGGAAGCCCTGACCGGTTTTGTCCGCGCCGGTGCCGATGCCATCCTCACCTACTACGCGGTGGATGCCGCCCGCTGGCTTGGCGAGGGCTGAGCCCGTGCTGGATCGCTACGCCGTTTTCGGCCACCCGGTCCAACATTCCCTTTCACCCCGCATTCACGCCCGATTTGCCCGCCAGACGGGGCAGCCACTGGAATACACCGCCATCGAATGCCCGCTGGATGGTTTTGCCAATTGCGTACAGGCCTTTCACCAGCAGGGCGGAATGGGTGCCAATGTCACCCTGCCCTTCAAGGAGGAAGCCTTTGCGCTGGTGGAAGCCAGTACAGAACGGGCGCGCAAGGCCGGCGCGGTCAACACGCTGATTCGCACCCCCACCGGCTGGATGGGTGACAATACCGACGGCGCCGGGCTGATGGCCGATCTGGAGCGGCAGCACTTTCCGGTACGTGACCAGCGCATTCTCATCCTGGGTGCCGGCGGCGTGGTGCGCGGCATTCTGCATCCACTGCTGGAGCAACAGCCGGCCAGTATCCACATCGCCAACCGCACCCTGGATCGGGCCCG
>JALWTZ010000388.1:0-2051 GCA_026993285.1 Lysobacterales bacterium
GCCGAAGACCGCGTACCACTGCGTATTGCCCGACTTGGCCTCCAGCCTGACTATGGTCGGCTGCCCGATGACAAAGCCCAGCTCAGGATCCGAAAACTCCCACAAGACGCTGCTGGCGCCAAGCCCCGAGGGATCCGTCACATCCAGTGCATAGACGGCCTTTCCGCCCGCACCCAGGGAGCCGACCAGCACCGTCTTCCAGGCACCGCCGATCCAGGCATCCACGGCCTTGGGCGAGCCATCCACGAAATACTGGTGGTCGTAGGTTGGGTCGGTCAACTTGGAAAGCTTGTCGTAAACCGCATTGGGAATGTAGGCAAATACCTCCTTCCCGCCATTTGCCGAGGTATCCTTAAGGGCATTGAAGGCATGCAGCATGCCATCATTGGCGCCAATAAAGAGCAGCGGCGTGCGACCCGCCTTCGACTGCAGGAAACTCTCGTAAGTATCGTATTCCCCGGAAACGGATTTCCCGGTATCCACGCCCAGCGACCTGTAACCGTAATCTTCCTTGTCACCGACATAGAAAGGATCCGAGTTTACGATGTCACCCAAAAGGGCCTTTCGGTTGCGGAACGGCCCACCATTACTGACCTCTTGAGACTGATCGCCGCGAAGGTATTTCACGCGGTCCGCAGAAAGGTTGTCGACATTCCCTGCACCATTGCGATTCAGATATGCCACCTGGCTGCTGTCGAGATTGGCCAGCGCGAAATCAACACCCGTACTCGTTGACGGATTCCAGGTCACGATATTGCGTGAAGCCGGGGTCGGCAGCTGGTTGGCCGCATCCCATGCCGCCACATCAATGCTTCCGTCAGGCTTGATTGGGAAAGCCAGGAACTGACCGCTCCAGTCTCCACTGTTGAACCTGGCCTGATAGATCAGGGTGTCTGAACTGATGCGGGTAGAGTTGCTGGCCACCGCAGCAGCGGAACTGCTCCGGCCCACAATGTTGTTAAGCTGGTCATTGAGCGCTTGGGCAAACTCCTGCGGATTGGTTGCACTGAAGAACCCGCCGCGCCCATTGACACCCGCATGAAGCATGTCATCCACTCTTGCAGAGGAGCTGCCACCCGGATTTGGCCATGCAATCGGGGACCCGGATCCTATTGCGGCGAAGGCAGAAGCTGGATTGATGGTACCCGTCACGCCGAAGCCAATGGTAAAGGTCACCATGTGCTGCCAGAAGGCCGGATCCTGTGCATTCGGCGGCACCTCGTTGGCAAGCGTCGTATCCAGGTCCCGGCTCCAGTAACGCATGGCCACATCGGCCAGGGTGTTTGAGTATCCGTCGCGGAACGGATCCGCAGGCTGGTACTGATAATCCGTCCCATTGGGATTGGTGATCACCGGCCCCTTGCTGTTGTCAACATTGCCAACCCCTGGGCTGCCACCATTCCAGTAGCCATCGGACATCAGGATGGTATAGCTCTGCCTGCAGGCCAGCTTCTCGCCGCCATTCTTGCCAGGCGTACTGCTCCATGGCCCTTGATCTCCCGTATTCGAAAAGTATTCACCTGCACCCTGCAAGGCCTGTCGCAACGGAGTGTAGCCGCTGGGGTTGATGCCATACAGCCAGTTGTAAAAGGTTGCCCGCCGCGCTGTATCAAATGTGCGAACGCCGGACCTCACGGCGCGCACATTGGCGCCATCAATGGTATGGCTACCATAATTGATCTGGCCATATCCAACCCTGGCATTGGTGCCAAGCTGAGAAAACGCAAACCCGATCGCAGCCTTGGCTGCAGAGATCCGGAACCGGTAATAGGAATACCAGTTGGCAAAGTTAGTGCGCTCATCCGTACCTCCCGGGCCGGAAGTGCTGCTCACCGTCACCTTGGTAAAACAGTCGATGTCGGAAACACTGGCTGAACATCCAGGATTCGATTCATCGTAAACATAGTAGAAGGCCGCGCCGAAATCACCCCAGCCCCACGAGCTGTCGATGTCGTCCGTGATGTGAAAATCCTTGCTGAGATCATAGCTGGCGCCGGTTATGTTCGAAGGGTAGCCATCGTGCCGGGCATTGTAGAAGTTGGAGTCGCCAA
>JALWTZ010000388.1:2061-3108 GCA_026993285.1 Lysobacterales bacterium
CCGGATATGTGACATTCGGATTGTAAGCCATGGCATTGGTCTTGGTTGACAGGTAATGCGCCTGTTCCAATTTGCTCAGCGTGGAGTTCCAGTTGTTCTGGAACCCCGGCAACTCGATTTCCCCCCAGTCCATCGACCCCGAGTCGTCGATGATGAACATGATGTTGGGATCGGCATTGGTGCTCAAATACAACGGAACCTGCGCTACATCCAAGGCCGCCTTGGCCTGGATGGAACCCAACCCGATCGCCAATGCAGCAGCAATGCTCAACCATTCCTTTTTGACTCTCATCTCATTACCTCCTGGCTACTGCCGCCGAAAATAGGTCTGCAGCATGGAAATGCTCTTTAGATCATCCCCATAGGCCTTCGCCGTAATCCGATACATCTTCGTGTCCGGCAATGGCTCGTCCGATACCAGTGGATTCCCGCCGGGCAAGCCGATCTCCTCGACGATGTAGTGAGGCCGGAATGCCGTGTTCGGGAAGAGCTTGTCCCAGGGGTTGCCGTTCAGGGGTTCGCCATAGTTGATAAACACATCAGGATTGCTGACTTCGTCATAACACAGCCCAACACAATCCACATCCGGCTGGAGCACCTTGAAGCCCGCATTGGATTGACTCGAGAAAGGCGTTACCTTCTCCAGTTCTTCCTCCGCCGCGCGCAAGGCCGCCTCCGCCGCCTGGAAGGCAGAAACCTTGTTCCGGTAGGCACCGGACAGCCGCTCCTGGATCTGCGAGGACTGCATGGCCGCCACGCCCAGCAGACTGAGCACCACCAGAAGAATCAGGCTGACCAACAACGCAGCGCCCTGCTGCCGGCTCATCGTAAACGCACCCCTGACGCTCATTGCAGTCGATTCCTCAGAGCAACCACCTGCTCTGCCTTTTTGCGTACCGGAAGCCCGTTTTTTGTTGCTGGATCATTTGGGTCCAGAACATAGGTTCGGACATCCCCCAGAAGAGTGATCGTCTGTTGCTTCAAACGCGTCAGTCCCTCCGTTCGCGCGAGCAACCCGAACTTCAATGCTATTACCTTGATCCAGTC